>DATHTQ010000475.1:0-1879 GCA_035463055.1 Candidatus Limnocylindria bacterium | reverse complement strand
TCGCCGGTGAGGGGGGCGGGCAGGTCGAGGGCGGCGCAGGCGGCGGACCAGTCTGCGCCGGTGAAGGGACCGAGCGGCGCGGCGCGCCAGGCAGCCAGGAGGTCTGCCAGGGGGCCGTTCTCGCGGGCGCGCGACGGGAGTCGCGTGCGGGGCAGGCCTTCGAGCAGCCAGACGCCTTCACTGCGGGTGAGCAGGGCGTCGGGCAGGATTTCCAGCCGCTCGCGGCGCGGAGTCCCGGCGGGGAAGGGGCCGTGGAGCAGGCTGGCCTGGAGGGCGGCGAAGTCGGGGTCATCCAGACCGGCATCCACCGACCAGACCAGCGGCGCGCCGCGATCCAGCAGCGCGCGCTGGAAGGCGCGCAGCCGGGCGGGGTCTTCCAGCACGGCGCGGGGCGTGACCGCGTCTGACAGGCAGGCGGCTGCCAGGGTCCCGGCGGCTTCGCCGACCGCCCATTCCACCGGGTGCACGCGGTACGCGCCGTTGGTGATGTGGGTGGTGCTGATATTCTTGGCCGCGGCGATCAGGTTGTCTACAGCGGGTGAGAGCATGGCCCCCAGCGGGATCTGGAAGGGCAGGGTCGGGTCGACATCGATGCGCGTGTCTTGCCCGGCGGGCGGGTCGCCCGCACAGCGGTGCCGGTCGATGGGATACCAGCCCACGCCGACCGTGTCGGTGAAGTGCGCCGCGCGAGCGCCGGCATCCGTCCGGGCGGTGATATCCTGTTCGAGCACGCGGCGGAAACCCAGCACACGCCGTGATTCGCGGATGTAGGGGGTCTTCGCCAGCCCGTCAGCGGTCCCGACCGCTTCGGGCAGCAGGCGCAGGCCGGGGTAGCCGCGCCCGTCGTTGTCATCGCGGGGCGCTTCGGTTTGCAGCCAGTAGAGGAAACAGAGCGAGAGCCGCCGCGCCTCGCGCAGGATGCGCGCCTGTTGGGCGGGCGAGCGGTCGATCAGGTTTTCTTTGTAATAATCGTTCGAGTCCCAGTTGATCAGGGCGATGTCGCGCACGGGTCCGCAGCCGCTCTCGCGCGGGCTGGCAAACGCGCCGGGGAGCATCTGCCCGGCGTCTAACACGCGCCGGTAGGTCCAGAAGGGCAGGTCGCCTTTGAACATGAAAAAGCGGCGGTAGTTCCCGCCGCGCGTGCGCAGGACCAGGGTGAAGGGCTGAGACTGGCGCAGATAGTCGTACCCGTTGGGCTTGCGGATGGTGTGGTTCTCGCCCGGGCAGTAATCCACCAGGAAGCCGACAGTGAAGCTCTGCACGCGCTCAGGGTAAGCGCGGTCGGGGGCGGCGTGCGGCTCGCCGGTGTTCGCGGCCCATTCCGCGCCGGTCACGTAGGGCGCGCCAACCAGCGGGAGCAGGTCGCCCAGTTCGGTGGCGTCCAGGAACAACGCGGCGCGCAGGATCACCCGGCGGTCTTCTGGCCCGGCGAGGGTCACTTCGCTGATGCGCCCTCCGCGCACCTCGGCGGAGATGGGCGCGTGCTCCAGCAGCAGGCGCACCCGGCCTGTCTCGACATACGGGGCGAGCATATCTTGCAGCACCTTCAGACCCACGCGCGGCTCGAAGCACAGCCGCGAGACCCATCCGCCGCCCGGGTTGAACGGCTCGCCTCTGTCGCGGGCTGCCGGGTATTCATTGCGGTAATAATTGCGCACGGCCTCGCGGAAGCGGTAGTACGAGCGCGTGCCACCGAAGGTCTCAATGTGGAAGTGCTCGTCCAGGGCCGAAACAGCCTGCGCGGTGACCTGCCCGCCGATCCAATCCGTCGGCTCGCTGATCACCACCCGCTTGCCCGCTTCCGCCGCTGCTAATGCCGCCGCGACCCCGCCGAAGCCCCCGCCAATAATCGCGATGTCGGTTTCCAGGAATTCTTGTG
>DATHTQ010000474.1:0-3957 GCA_035463055.1 Candidatus Limnocylindria bacterium | reverse complement strand
CGGCTCCTCCCCCATGACCATCCCAGCGAAGTTGACGGGGTAGCAGCCCACGTCCCAGAGGCTCCCGCCGCCCATCTCCGGGTTGAGCCGCACGTCGCCGGGGCGGTCGAGCACGAACCGGAAGCTGGAGGAGACGCGCCGCACCTCGCCGACGGCGCCGGCGTCCAGCAGCTCGCGGACCTTGCGCGTGCGCGTGGTGAAGCGGTACATGAACGCCTCCATCAGCAGCACGCCATTCTCTTCGCACGCCCGAGCCATCTCCTCGCACTCCGCGCGCGAGAGGCCCATAGGCTTCTCGCACAGCACGTGCTTGCCCGCGCGCGCCGCCCTGACGGTCCACTCCCGGTGCAGGTGGTTGGGCAGCGGGATGTACACGGCGTCAACGTCCGGGTCGGCGAGCAGTTCGTCATATTCCTCGTAGACCTTCGCGAACCCGAACTTCTCTTTCGCCTCAGTACGGCCTTGCTCCTTGCGGGACGCCAGGGCGTACGGCTCCGCGTTCCGGGCCTGCAATAGCGCGGGGATGACGGAGAGGCGCGCGATGCGCGCGTACCCCAGGATGCCGAAACGGATTTTCCTTTCCATGTTCCCCTCCAATGCGTATTCCACTGCCCGCAGTATACCATGACCTGAAGTTATTTGTGCTATAATCAGCCGTCGCGCGCCTGCTTGAAGGCGCTGGGGAGGTATGCCGATGCTGGAAATCCGGAACCTGACAAAGAAATACGGGGACAAGACCGCGGTGGACAACCTGTCGCTGAGCATCGCGCCGGGCGAGATCTACGGCTTCATCGGCCACAACGGCGCCGGGAAGACCACGACCATCAAGGCCGCGTGCGGCATCCTGGACTTCGACGCGGGCGACATCCGCGTGGGCGGCCTCTCCATCCGCGAGAAACCGCTGGAGTGCAAGCGCATGCTCGCCTACCTGCCGGACAACCCGGACCTCTACGAGTTCATGAGCGGCGTCAAGTACCTGGGATTCGTCGCGGACGTCTTCGGCATCCCCGCCAAGGCACGCCGGGAGCGAATCGAGAAGTACGCCGACCTGTTTTCGCTGCGCGACGACCTCGCCCAGCCCATCGGCGCCTACTCGCACGGCATGAAGCAGAAGCTCGCGCTCATCGCCGCGCTCATCCACGAGCCCAGGCTCCTCATCATGGACGAGCCGTTCACGGGGCTGGACCCCAAGGCTTCCTTCCTGCTCAAGCAGGAGATGCGGCGCGTGTGCGACGCGGGCGGCGCGGTGTTCTTCTCCACCCACGTGCTGGACGTCGCCGAGAAGCTGTGCGACAAGGTCGCCATCCTGCGCCAGGGCAGGCTGGTCGTGTCCGGCCCCACGCGCGAGGTGCGGGGCGACGACTCGCTCGAGGAGATCTTCCTCGAGCTGGTGGAAACGCCATGATGCGCGCGCTGTTCGCCGTCCAGCTGCAGGCGGTCTATTCCCAGGTGTTCAACTTCGGCACGAAGAAAAAGAAGCGCACCGCCCTCTCGAAGGTGCTCATCGCGCTGCTGGTGGTCTACATCTTCGCCGCGCTCGGTTCGTCCATCGGGCTGTTCTATCATTCCCTCTACCAGCCGCTGCGGGACGCGGGCCTGCGCTGGCTGTACTTCGCGCTGGGCGGGCTGACCGCGTTCATCCTCAGCTTCATCGGCAGCATGTTCCTCGCGCAGTCCACCCTTTACGAGGCGAAGGACAACGAGATGCTGCTCTCGCTCCCCATCCCCCCGGGCACCATCCTCGCGTCGCGCTTCGCCATGGTGCTGTTCAGCGCCTTCGTCATGCAGCAGGTCGCCCTGCTGCCCGCGGCCGTGGTTTGGTGGCTGTACGGCCCGGTCAGCCCCGTGGGGGTGCTGATGTACGTCCTCGCCAGCGCCGCGCTGCCGTTCATGGCCGCCGCGCTGTCCGGCCTTGGAGGCTACCTGCTGATGCTGGCCGCCGCCCGCGTGCGGCGCAAGTCGCTGGTGCTCACGCTGATGTCGCTTGCCTTCCTGGGCGCATACTTCTACGGGTACACGCGCCTGCAGGGGCTGATGGCGACGCTGGCCGCCCAGGGCGCGCAGATCGCCGACATCATCTCCGGCGCGATGTTCCCGGCCTACCATTTCGGCCTCGCGATCGACACCGGCAGCGCCGTGAGCCTGCTGCTGTTCGCGGCCAGCGCGCTCGTGCCGTTCGCGCTGGTATACCTCCTCATCGGCTCCCGCTACCTCAGGATGCTGACGGACAAGCGCGGCGAGAAGAAGCAGGCGTACGTAAGCGCCGAGATGAAGGCCACCGGCCCGTTCCTGGCGCTGGTGCGCCGGGAGGTGGGCCGGTTTACCAGCAGCGCGACCTACATGATGAACTCCGCCCTTGGGCTTGCCTTCATGCCCGTATTCCCCGTGCTGCTCGTGGTCAACGCAGAGTGGCGCCAGGCGCTGTCGGGCTTCGGGTTCGCAGGCGCGACGCTGGCCGCCGCCGTGGCGGTGGTGCTGTGCATGCTGTGCGCCAGCGTGTTCATCTCCGCCCCAAGCGTGTCGCTGGAAGGCAGGAGCTTCTGGATCGTCAGGACCCTGCCGGTGACCCCGCTGATGACCGTGCTGTCCAAGGCCGCGGCGCACTTCCTGCTGACCCTGCCCTTCCAGCTTCTCAGCGCCCTGCTCGCGTCCATCCTGCTGAAGGCGTCCTTCGCCGACGCGCTGGCGCTGTTCCTGCTGCCCGTGCCGGTCATCGCGTTCACGGCGCTGCTGGGCGTCGCATTGAACCTGCGCTTCCCCAAGCTGGTCTGGCGCACCATCACCGAGCCGGTCAAGCAGGGAGTGAGCTCGATCCTTTCCATGTTCGGGGCGATGGTGACCGTGGCGGCGCCGGTGGCGCTCTGGTTCTTCCTGCTGCGCGACAGCGTGGGCCCGCACCTGTTCATGGTCCTGTACGCCGCGCTGTTCGCGGCCCTGAGCGCCCTTCTCTACCTGCACCTGCGCCGCGCCGCGCCAAAAGCGCTGCTGGCGCTGGGCGAGCAGTGAGCGGAAGGGGCACCCGCCGGCACAAAGGAGGCCGTCATGGAACGCTTTGACCTCGCGGTGATCGGCGCCGGAAGCGGCCTCATCGTCATGGAGCGCGCCCTGCAGCTCGGGCTGAAGGTCGCGGTCATCGAGAAAAGCAGCTTCGGCGGCACCTGCCTCAACCGCGGCTGCATCCCCTCCAAGATGCTCGTCTACCCCGCCGACCTGGTGCGCGACGCGCAGATGGGCCGGCGCGTCGGCGTCACCTACCCGGACCCCGTGCTGGACTGGGACCTCATCACGCGGAACATGCGCGAGCAGATCGACGAGAACGTCGCGCTGGAGCATGACCTGTCCAAAACGGAGGGCCTGACGCTCTACCGCGGCGAGGCGCGCTTCGAGGGCCCGCACACGCTCGCCGTGCGGATGAACGCGGGGGGCGAGGAGCGCCTGGAGGCGGACGAGATCGTCGTCGCCGCCGGCGGGCGCACGCGCATCCCCGCGCTGCCGGGACTGGCCGAGGTGGGCTTCGTGACCAGCGAGTCCTTCTTCGCCGACAGGTTCCCCGGCAAGCCCTGGGACAGCCTGCTCATCATCGGCGGCGGCGCCACAGCCTGCGAGATGGCCCACGTCTTCTCCGCCTTCGGGACGAAGGTGACGATGGCCGTGCGCAGCGAGACCATCCTGCGCGGCTTTGACGCCGAAATCGGGCCGTTCGTCAGCGGCGAGATGGAAAAGGCGGGCGTGCGCGTGCTGTACTTCGCGCAGGCACAGGCGGCGACGAAGGAGGACGGACTCAAGACCGTCGCCTTCATCGACAAGCAGACGGATGAATCCTACCGCGTCAGCGCAGAGGAGATTTTCGTCGCCTCCGGCATCGTGCCCAACACCGACACGCTGGACCTCGGGGCCGCGGGCGTGGTGACCGACCAGAACGGCTACATCCCCACCGACGAGCGCATGGCCACCAAT
>DATHTQ010000473.1:0-3516 GCA_035463055.1 Candidatus Limnocylindria bacterium | reverse complement strand
CAAGGCCGCCGAGTACTGGATCGGGGATACGCCAAGGACGCTTCCATAGGGTTTGGGGGGAGCGATTCATCAAGGCTGCTGCCTCCACTCCCCCTGATGCCCCGGATGCATACCGGCAATCCGTGAAGCCGCCCTGAAGGCGGCTTCCTTCATGCCTAAGGCTGCGTATACAAGCACTCAAATCCGCCGGGGAATCCTTCAATCTCTCCGATACGGCCTGTATGTACGCATTATGCATTCGCTTGTATAGCGATGCATAAAAAGGTATAATGCATCGTACGGAGGCGCGGATGGGACAGAGGACCTTCTTTTTGTTCGCCAATCCCGGAAAGCCGGAAAGCCTTGGCACGGTCGGCGCTGCCGCCCGGATGGTGGCGGAGCAGGGCTGCCGGGTCCTCATGGACGGCTGGCTGCATGGGCGCCTCGGCATCGGCGAACCAATGGGCATCGCGGACATGCCCGCGGAGGCCAGCGCGGTCATCGCGCTGGGCGGGGACGGCACCCTGCTTCGCGCCCTGCCCGCGGCCGCACAGAAGCGCGTCCCGGTCCTCGGCATCAACGTCGGGCATACCGGCTTCCTGCTGGAGGCTGCCCCGGATAACCTGGAAGACGCCATCGGCCGCCTCCTGCGGGGGGAGTACCACGTGGAGGAGCGGATGATGCTGCGCTGCCAGATCAACGGCGGCAGGATTGAACTGGTCATGAACGAGATTGCCCTCACCCGTGGCCAGAACCCAAGCAGCATCGTGGCGGACGTACATGCCGACGGCGAGCGTGTGTTCACGATCCACGGCGACGGCGTACTTGTGTCCACGCCGACCGGCACGACGGGGTATGCCCTGTCCGCCGGCGGCCCGGTGGTGCACCCCGGGGTGGACTGCATGACGGTCGTGCCGATCAGCTCCCACGTCATGCATCACCGCCCGATGGTCCTTCCGCCCCAGGCGCGCATCCGGCTGCGTGTGCTGAACAACAGGGGCAGCCTGCACCAGGTGAGCATGGACGGGCAGATCGTCATGGACCTGACGACCGACACGGCCATCGACGTCATCCGCGCACCGCAGACGGCGAGGTTCATCCGCTTCGGCGAGGAGAGGTTCCTCACGCGGCTGACGCAGAAGCAGACCGAATGGAGCAACAACCGCTTCGGAGGGGGATCATGAAGAGCACCAGGCAGGCGGCCATCCTCAACATCATCGAGAAGGAAGAGATCCGCACCCAGAAGGAGCTTGCGGACAGGCTCAAGGTGCAGGGTTTCGAGGTGACCCAGGCGACGGTGTCGCGGGACATCAAGGAGATGCGCCTGCTCAAGGTGCTGTCAGGCATGGGGGAATATAAGTACGCCACCGCCGACCAGGCCGAGCATTCGGTGTCCGACCGGTTCGTCCGGATGTTCGTGGACTCGGTCCTCTCCATCCAGTCGGCCGGCCACATCATCGGCATCAAGACGCTGTCGGGCAGCGCCAACGTGGCCGGAGAGGCCATCGACAGCATGCGCTGGCCGGAGATCCTGGGCACCCTGTCTGGGGACAACACCATCTTTGCCATCGTCCGCGACCCTGCGGACGCGGACGGCGTCGTCCGGAAGTTCAACGAGATCCTCAAGTAAGGCGCCATGCTGCAAAGCCTTCTGATCCGCAATATCGCGCTGTTTGAACAGGCGGAGCTCACCTTCGGGAACGGACTGCACGTGCTGACCGGCGAAACCGGCGCGGGCAAGTCCCTCGTGGTGGACGCCGTTGGCTTCCTCTGCGGGGCCAAGGCGGACCGGGACATCATCCGCACCGGCAGCGACAAGGCCTACGTCGAGGGCTGTTTCCTCATATCCGGCCACCGGGCGCTGGAGCAGGCACTGGCGCAGCAGGAGCTTGAGGCGGAGGATGGGGTGCTGATCCTCTCGCGCGAGATGACCGCCTCCGGGCGCAGCGTATACCGCGCCTGCGGCGTCTCGGTAGCGCTTCCGGCATACCGGTCCATCACCCGGATGCTCGTGGACCTGCACGGCCAGCACGAGCACCAGTCGCTGCTGGAGGAATCCCGCCACCTGGCGTACCTGGACCTGCTGGGCGGCGAAGCCCACCACGCCTTGATGGAAGAGACGCGGGCGCTGCATGCGGCGATGGCGGACGCGCAGCGTGAACTAAAGGAAACGCGCGAGCGGCAGGCCGCCTCACGGGAGCGGCTGGATACCCTCATCCGCCAGCGGGACGAGCTGTCCAAGGCGCGCCTGCAGAGCGGCGAGGAAGAGGAGCTGCAGCAGGAAAAGGCGATGCTGCGCAACGCCGACCGCATCATCAGCGCCCTGGACGGCGCCTCAGACGCCCTGCAGGGCAGCGTGTCGGCCGGAAGCGCCGCCCCCGCATTGCTGCGGGCCCAGAAGCACCTGGACTCCCTGGCGTCCCTGGACGAGCGGTTCTCTGCCTTGGCTTCCAGGGCGGAGACCCTGGCCATCGACCTGGACGAATTGGGCAACGACGTGCGCCGCCTTCGCGGGGGAATCCGCGCGGATGCGGGCCGGCTGGAGGAAGTCGAGGCGCGGCTGGACCTGATCCGCAAGCTGGAGCGCAGCTATGGACCCGGCATCGACACGATGCTGCGGAGGCTGGAGGACGTCCGCGCGGAAATAGCACAGTATGAGGGCGCGGACGAACGCCTGGAGCAGCTCGCCGCGCGTGCGCAGGAAGCGCAGGGGCGCTACGACAAGGCGGCGCGTTCGCTCAGCGCGTCGCGCCGGGAGGTCGCCCAGTCGTTCACGGGGCGCATCGAGGCGCTGCTGCGCGAGCTCAACATGGCCCGCACTGCGTTCTTCGTGGACACCGACTCCGACGCGGAAGCCCGAAAGGAAAGCGGGATCGACCGGGTGCGCATGCTGATTGCCCCCAACGCGGGGGAGGAGCCCAAGCCCCTTGCGAAAATCGCGTCCGGCGGCGAGCTTTCGCGCCTGATGCTCGCGATGAAGGCGCTGACCAACGAGCGCAACGATGTGCCGACGATGGTGTTCGACGAGATCGATACCGGCGTTTCCGGAAAGACCGCCCTGGTCATCGCGGCGAAACTGTGGGATATCGCAAGGTACCGCCAGGTCATTTGCGTGACGCACCTGCACCAGTTGGCTTCCATGGCGAACGTCCATTACCAGGTCAGCAAGTCGGAATCCGGCGGGCGGACCCGCGCTTCCGCCAGGATACTCGATGCCAGGGAGCGCGTGGCCGAAATTGCCGGCATGCTCGGCGACGTGGACACCCAGAGCGAAACCAGCCTTCGGCACGCGAAGACCCTGCTGAAGGACGCGGCCGCGCTGCGCGAACGATTCCCGCTGATGGAGCCCGCGCAAGGGTAAGCATTATCCTTTGCCCTTGGATTTTTGGAAAAGACTGAATACGATGTTAAATATCCAGCCGCCATCCCGTTGATCAGTCCGTATTCGCGCCTTCGCTTGGGGAAACATGATGTTATAGCCTTAGCATTCTTAACGGTGTCTCGCCGGCCCTGACTTCCTGCCTTGAATAACGCTCC
>DATHTQ010000472.1:0-8874 GCA_035463055.1 Candidatus Limnocylindria bacterium | reverse complement strand
TTCACCCTTCTGCAGACGCAGATCCACGAGAAATGCCCGGACGAGTACACGACCCTGGTCATGCTCCTGTGCATGATGCGCATCGCCAACCGCAGCGCGGCGAGGGACGGCGCGCAGGCGCTGGTCACCGGGGAGAGCCTCGGCCAGGTCGCCAGCCAGACGATGGAGGCCATCGTCTGCACCGACATGGT
This sequence comes from Candidatus Limnocylindria bacterium, assembly GCA_035463055.1. Taxonomy (GTDB): domain Bacteria; phylum Bacillota; class Clostridia; order Christensenellales; family Aristaeellaceae; genus UBA6115. Next base: position 8,683 of record DATHTQ010000472.1, on the reverse strand, counting down.
GGCCGGCATGCCCGTGTTCCGCCCGCTCATCGGGGACGACAAGCTGGACATCATCCGCGAGGCGGAGAAGATCGGCACGTACGAGACGTCCAGCCTGCCGTACGAGGACTGCTGCACCGTGTTCACGCCGCGCCACCCCGTCACGCGCCCCAGGCCGGAGAAGGCCGCGCTGGCCGAGCAGCCGCTGCATGAGGGCGGATGGCTGGAGGAGATGATCGGGAAAGCGGCGCTGGAGGCGGAGGCGCTGGACGTCGCCCCCACTGGGGACGAGGGAAGCCTGTCAAGGAACAATACTTGACACTTTTCCCCGCAGGGGTTACAATCCACATCGCATCAAGGATTTGGAGGAACGGAATTGGCCAAGGACGGGCTCAACAAGAAAGTGGAATACGGCCTTCTGGCCGCTTTTTATGCGCCTCTGCTGACGGATAAGCAGCAGGCGCTCATCCAGATGTACTGCGACGAGGACCTGTCGCTGTCGGAAATCGCGGGCCAGATGTCCATCTCCCGCCAGGCCGTCAGCGAGCACCTCAACCGCACCTACGACAAGCTGGACGGCCTGGAGTCGCACCTGAAGCTGTACAACCAGTACCGTGCGCTGCGCCAGAGCGCCGCGGCGTGCCTGGAACTGCTGCGTGGCGTCAAGGCGACCCCGGACACCGCGGACAACCTGAGGCAGGCGATGGCGCTGCTGCGCCGCGACATGGAAGGCGGGATGGACGATGGCGTTTGACAGCCTGTCCGACAAGCTCCAAAAAGCGTTCCGCAAGCTCACCGGCAAGGGCAAGCTGAGCGAGGCGAACATCCGGGAGGCGATGCGCGAGGTGCGCATGGCGCTGCTGGAGGCGGACGTCAACTACATCGTGGTCAAGGACTTCATCAAGGCCGTGACCGACCGCGCGGTGGGGGCGGAGATCCTCGAGTCGCTCAACGCCGGGCAGCAGGTCGTGAAGATCGTCAGCGACGAGCTGGCCAAGCTCATGGGCGGCTCCAACGCGAGGCTGACCTGGTCCTCCTCGGTGCCGACCATCTACCTGCTCTGCGGCCTTCAGGGCGCGGGCAAGACCACAATGGCGGGCAAGCTCGCGGGCTACCTCAAGAAGACCGGCAAGAAGCCGCTGCTCGCGGCCTGCGACATCTACCGCCCGGCCGCCATCAAGCAATTGCAGGTGGTGGGCGAGAAGGTGGGCGTGCAGGTGTTCGAGAAGGGCACCCAGGACCCCGTCAAGACCGCGAAGGAAGCCGTGGAGCACGCGCGCTATTACGGCAACGACGTGCTCATCATCGACACCGCGGGCCGCCTGCACATCGACGAGGCGCTCATGCAGGAGCTGCTGGACATCAAGGCCGCGGTGCGGCCCCAGGAAATCCTGCTGACCATCGACGCGATGACCGGCCAGGATGCCGTCAACGTCGCCAAGGCCTTCAACGAGAAGCTGGGCGTGGACGGCGTCATCGTCACCAAGCTGGACAGCGACACCCGCGGCGGCGCCGCGCTGTCTGTCCGCGCGGTGACCGGCAAGCCCATCAAGTTCTCCGGCACCGGGGAGAAGCTGGGCGACATCGAGCCCTTCCACCCGGAACGCATGGCATCGCGCATCCTGGGCATGGGCGACGTGCTGACGCTCATCGAGAAGGCGACCGAGTCGTTCGACCAGAAGGAAGCCGAAAAGGCCGCCAGGAACAAGCCGCAGGACCTGAGCCTGGACGACTTCCTGGAGCAGATGCAGCAGCTGAAGAAGATGGGGCCGCTGCAGAACGTGCTGGGGATGCTGCCGGGCGTCGGGAGCAAGCTCAAGGACGCGGAGATCAGCGAGGACGCCCTCAAGAAGCCCGAGGCGATCATCCGCAGCATGACGCCCAGGGAACGCCGCAACCCCGACGTCCTCAACGCCAGCCGCCGCAGGCGCATCGCCCTGGGCGCGGGCGTCACGGTGCAGGACGTCAACCAGCTCATGCGCCAGTTCGAGCAGATGCGAAAGATGCTCAAGCAAATGATGGGGAACAAGCGCGGCCTCGCGCGCGGGATGCGCGGGATGCTGCCCTTCAACCAATAGAAACAAATCACAAGGAGGGAACCCCGTTCATGGTCAAGATCCGCCTCAAGAGAATCGGCATGAAGAAGAACCCCTACTACCGCGTCGTCGTCACCGACGAGCGTACGCCCCGCGACGGCAGCTTCATCGAGGAGATCGGCGTGTACGATCCCATGAAGCAGCCCGCGGAAATCCGCATCGACGCGGAGAAGGCCGCGAAGTGGCTCAAGAACGGCGCGCAGCCTTCCGACACCGTCCGCATCCTGCTGAAGAAGACCGGCGTCATCGGCGGGTGAGGTCCAGATGAGAGAGCTCGTCCTGTTCCTCGCGCGCTCGCTGGTCGAGCAGCCGGACCAGGTCCAGGTCACCCAGACCGAAGGGCCTGAGGCCATCATCCTCGAGCTCAACGTGGCCCCGGACGACATGGGCAAGGTCATCGGCAAGCAAGGCCGCATCGCCAAGGCCATCCGCAGCGTCGTCAAGGCCGCCACGGAAAAGGGCGGCAAGCCCGTGTTCGTGGAGATCCAGTAACGGTGGCATCGCTCCCCGATTATTTCACCATCGGCCAGGTCCTCAGGCCCCAGGGCCTGAAGGGCGAGGTGAAGGTGCGCCCCGATACCGACGACCCGGCACGCTTCCTGGGCCTGCGCCGCGTGTTCGTGAAGGACGCTTCCGGCGCGTACCGCGAAGTGCCTGTGCAGGGCGCCCGTTTGGGCAGCGGGTTCGTTTACCTGACCCTTGGGGAGGACAGCACCGTGGAAGCGGCGGAAGCGCGCAGGGGCGGCTTCCTCTGCCTTCCCCGGGACGAAGCCGTGCCCCTGGGCGAGTTTGAGGACTTCATCAGCGACGTCATCGGCTGCGAGGTCCGCGACACGCGCGGCAACGTCGTCGGCGTCGTGCAGGACGTCCTGCAGCCCGGCGCCAACGACGTGTACCGGGTCAAGACCCCTCAGGGGTTCCTGCTGGTCCCCGCGCTGCGCCACGTCATCCTGTCCGTCGACACAAAAGCGCGGCTGATCACGGCCGACGCGGACAGGCTCGGCGAGGTCAGCATCCTTGAGGATTGACATCCTGACCATCTTCCCCGAGATGTTCGCGCCCATCCGTGAGAGCATCATGGGGCGCGCGCAGAAGGCGGGCGTCATCGACCTTCAGGTCACCGACATCCGCCCGTACTCGGCCTCCAAGCACCGCAATACCGACGATTACCCGTTCGGCGGCGGGGCGGGGATGGTGATGATGGCCCAGCCCATCGTCAGCGCCATGCGCGCGGTCGCGCCGGAGCCCTACGCGGGGAAGCGCATCTACATGAGCCCCAGGGGCGTGGTGCTGACCCAGCGGCTTGCCCTGGAACTCAGCCGCGAGCCCGCGCTGCTCATCCTCTGCGGGCACTACGAGGGCGTGGACGAGCGCGTCATCCAGAAGCACGTGGACATGGAGATCTCCATCGGCGACTACGTCCTCACCGGCGGTGAGCTGCCGGCGATGGTGCTGGTGGACTGCGTCTCCCGCCTCATTGATGGCACCCTGGGGTCCGGCGAGAGCGCGGCGGAGGAGAGCTTCACCGATGACTTCCTGCTCGAATACCCGCACTACACGCGCCCCAGGGAGTTCGAGGGCGCGGAGGTGCCCGAAGTCCTCCTCAGCGGCAACCACGCCGAGATCAATGCGTGGAGACGAAGGCAGCGCCTGCTGGCCACCCTCCGGCGCAGGCCGGACCTGCTCCCCAGGGCGAACCTAACGCCGCAGGAGCGCGCATGGCTCGCGTCCCAGGACGTCCCGCCTGTCCCGTAAACGTACGCCGAATTTCGAATTTGCCTTGTCCGGGCTGGCCAAATCCGTCCTGCGTGGGTAAAATAACCTCATGGTTCGGATAAGCGGGAGGTGCCGCGATGACTGTCAGGCAAATCCTCGAGAAAGCGGAATACAGCTACCTTTCGCCCTACGCGGCCAAAAGCAGCCTTTCGCGCGGGCGTGAGAGGCCCATTTCCCCGGACGACACCCGTACGGAGTTCCAGCGCGACCGGGACCGCGTCATCCACTCCAAGGCCTTCCGGCGCCTGCAGTTCAAGACGCAGGTCTTCCTTTCCCCGGAGGGGGACCATTACCGCACCAGGCTGACCCATACGCTGGAGGTGACCCAGGTCGCCAGGACCATCGCCCGGGGGCTGCGGCTCAACGAGGACCTGACCGAAGCCATCGCCCTGTCGCACGACCTGGGGCATACGCCGTTCGGCCACATCGGCGAGCGTACCCTCACGGACCTCGTCCCGGGCGGCTTCCGCCACAACGAACAGAGCCTGCGGGTGGTGGACAAGTTGGAGGGCAAGGGCGGGCTGAACCTGACCCATGAAGTGCGCGACGGCATCCTCAACCATCCCGGGAGCCTGCAGTCGGCGACACTGGAAGGGCGCATCGTCGCGAAGTCCGACCGCATCGCCTACATCAACCACGATATCGACGACGCGATGCGGGCCGGTATCCTCAAGGAAGGCGACCTCCCCAAGGACGCCCTGGCGGTCTTGGGGAACACGCACGGTGAGCGCATCAACACGATGATCACCGACATCATCCGCCACTCCCAGGACCAGCCCGCCATCATGGCAAGCCCCGAGGTGCAGGAAGCGACCGACCGGATGCGCGCGTTCCTGTTCCAGAACGTCTACCAGGACAGCTGGCGGCGTGAGGAGGAGCGCAAGTGCGACTTCATCATCAAGCAGCTGTTCGAGTATTTTGTCGGCAAGCCGGAGCTCATGCCCGAGGACTTCCGCACCATCGCCGTGGAAGAAGGGACGGCCAGGGCGGTGACGGATTTCATCGCGTCCATGACGGACCGGTACGCCCTGCGCCTGATGCGCAGCATATTCATCCCTGAGGCGTTCTCCATCCTGTAAACCGATGAAAGGAGGCAAGGGTGCCGTCCCGATTCCCCACTGCCTGGGTGGACGCCGTATACGCGGCGAGCGACATCGTTGACCTGGTCTCCCGCTACCTCCCCCTGACGCGCAAAGGCCGAAGGCACTGGGGCCTTTGCCCCTTCCACACCGAGAAGACCCCGTCATTCTCCGTCAACGGCGAATTGAACCTCTACCATTGCTTCGGCTGCAAGGCCAGCGGCAACGTAGCGCAGTTCGTCATGGAGATGGAGAAGCTGACCTACCCCGAGGCGCTGCTGCACCTGGCGCAGCTCTACCGCGTGCCCCCGCCCCCCACGGCCGACCTCGACCCGGAAGAGGAACGCAGGCGCAGCCTTCGGGAGCGGCTCATCGAGGCGACGCGGGACGCGGCAAAGTTCTACCACGAGCTGCTGTGGACGGACGCGGGCGCGAAGGCGCTGGCGTACCTGCACGGCAGGGGCCTGGACGACGCCGTCATCCGCCGGTTCGGCATCGGCGCCAGCCCGGACGACTGGGACGCGCTGCTCACCCACCTGACCGGGAAGGGATACACCGTGCAGGAACTGGAGCAGGCCGCGCTGGTCACCGTGCGCGAGAGCAGCCGCTACGACGTCTTCCGCGACCGGGCCATGTTCCCCATCATCAGCCGCTTTGGGCAGCCCATCGGGTTTGGCGCCAGGGCGCTGGGGGACGCGCAGCCCAAGTACCTCAACACGTCGGACAGCCTGATCTACTCCAAGCGCGCCACCCTCTACGGCCTGAACCTCCTCAAGAAGAGCAGGGGGCTGGACAACCTGCTGCTGGTGGAAGGGTACATGGACGTCGTGGCACTGTCCCAGCACGGGGTCGCCAATGCGGTCGCCACGCTTGGCACCTCGCTGACGCCGGAACAGGCCCGCCTCATGAAGCACTACGCCCCCGAAGCGGTCATTTGCTACGACGGGGACGAGGCGGGGCAGTCTGCCACGATGCGCGCGCTGGACGTCTTCCAGGGTGAAGGGATACCCGCAAGGGTATTATCTATCCCAGGGTCGAAAGACCCCGACGAGTTCGTTCGCGCTTTCGGCGCTGAGGCGTTCCGCGCCCTCAAGCCGCAGGCCGCGACGTCCTTCCGGCTTTCCCGCATGGAAGCCGGCTTCGACCTTTCCTCGGAAGAGGGCCGCCGAGAATACGCCAAGCAGGCGTGCAGGCTCATCTCCACGCTGAAGGAGCCTGTGGAGGCGGATTACTACCTGGGCAAGATCCAGCTCAAGACCGGCATCGCGAAGGAAGTCCTCGCGGCGCAGGCGGGCGTAGCCAGGCAGCGCACCGAGCCCGCACCCGCGGCCGAAAAGCCCGCGCGCGGGGCAAAGCGGCAGGAGGACGCCGTCAGCAGCCCGGAGTTCACCCTGGCCGCCCTCCTGGCCCTGCGGAAACTGCCGCCGAACTTCGTCGCGGAGTCCGATTTCGAGGATGCCGCCGTCCGGCGCATCGCCGCGGGCCTCCTCGCGGGCAAGACGCCCGCGGCCGTCATGGAGGACGCGCAGAGCGAGGAGGACCGGCTTCTGGCGGGGGAAATCTTCAACCGCCTGCCGGACCTGGACCCCGAGGCCGCCATCGTCGCCGCGGAGGACTGCCTGAGGAAGATCCGGGCGGGTAAGCTCAACCGCCGCATCGAGCAGCTCTATAACGAAGTCAAGACCCAGGAGGGCGAGGGCAAGCGCCTCACGCTCGAGTTGATCAGGGTCTTGCAGCTGGAACACAGCAAGCAGTCGCAGTAACTGGTGTAATCCGGAAAGGAAGTGCGTCTTGGACTCCAAGTTCGATAAGAAGCAGCAGGTCAAGCTTACGGAGTTCTATGACTGGGCCAAGACCAAGGGCGTGGTCAGCTTTGAGGACGTCGTCAACAACCTGTCCTCCGTGGATATCGAGGCCGACCAGTTCGAGTCCGTCCTCGACAACCTGGAGAGCATGGGCGTGCAGGTTCTCAAGGAGGGGGAGGCCCCCGTCCAGGAGCCGCGTGAGGAAGACGAGGAGGTCGAGATTGACCTGACCGTCCCCGAGGCCGTCAATATCGACGACCCGGTCCGCATGTACCTCAAGGAAATCGGCAAGGTGCCGCTGCTGAGCGCCGATGAGGAAGTCGCCCTCGCCAAGCGCATGGAGGCCGGGGATATCGAGGCCAAGCACCAGCTGGCCGAGGCCAACCTGCGCCTGGTGGTCTCCATCGCCAAGCGGTACGTCGGGCGCGGCATGCTGTTCCTTGACCTCATCCAGGAGGGCAACCTGGGACTGATCAAGGCCGTCGAGAAGTTCGACTTCCGCAAGGGGTTCAAGTTCTCCACCTACGCGACCTGGTGGATCCGCCAGGCCATCACCCGCGCCATCGCCGACCAGGCCCGCACCATCCGCATCCCCGTGCACATGGTCGAGACCATCAACAAGCTCATCCGCATCTCCCGCCAGCTGCTGCAGGAATACGGCCGCGAGCCCACGCCCGAGGAAATCGCGAAGGCGATGGGCATCACGGAATCCAAGGTGCGCGAGATCATCAAGATCGCGCAGGAGCCAGTGTCGCTGGACACCCCCATCGGCGAGGAGGAGGACAGCCACCTCGGCGACTTCATCCAGGACGAGGACGCCCCCGTCCCCGCGGACGCCGCGTCCAACGCGCTCATGAAGGAGCTGCTCTGGGACGTGCTGGACTCGCTCACCCCGCGCGAGGCCAAGGTGCTCAGGCTCCGCTTCGGCCTGGACGCCGGCAACCCCCGCACGCTGGAGGAGGTCGGCAAGGAGTTCCAGGTCACGAGGGAGCGCATCCGCCAGATCGAGGCCAAGGCGCTGCGCAAGCTGCGCCACCCGAGCCGCAGCAAGAAGCTGCGCGATTTCCTGGATTGACCGCCGGAGGGAATACCACCGTCACGCTCGACCCGCGCCTCCTGTGCGCCGCGACGCTCGTGCCGGCCTGCGAGGTCGCTGCGGACATCGGGTGCGACCACGGGAGGCTCGCGGTGTACCTGCTGCAGACAGGCCGCTGTAGTCGGGTCATCGCCAGCGACATCAGCCCCGCGTCCCGGGAGCGGGCCGGGGCTTTGTTCATGCGGCTGGGGATTTCGGACCGCGTCACCCTCAGCGGCCGGGACGGCCTGGACGCGCTGACGGAAAATGTCGGGGCCGTCGTCATCTCCGGCATGGGGGGGAAGACCATCGCGCGCATCCTGGCGCGGGATGTCGATTTACACGGCGCCGCGCTCATCCTCAGCCCCCAGACGGACCTGCCGCTTGCGCGTGACGCGGTGTACCGCAGGGGATACCATATCCGCGCGGAGTACGCAGTGCAATCCCGCGGGCGGCATTACCTGGTTTGGGAAGCCCTTCCCGGGGTGGGGGAGATGAGCGAGGCCGAGCGGATGGTTGGCGTCGCCCTGTCCGACTGTGCGCCCGGGTCCGCCCGGGAATACATGCTCTGGCAGCTGCGGGTCGCCTTGTCCTGGCAGGGGGATGAGGGGAGTGTGTACAGGAAATACCTCGAGGAGGCGCTGAGCCATGCGAATGATGACGGTTCGGGGGGTCCTTGACTGGATTGACGGCGTGGCCCCGTTTGCCGCCCAGGAGGACTTCGACAACGCCGGCCTGCTCACCGGCACCCCGGACCGTGAGGTGACCGGCGTCGTGGTGTGCCTGGACGTGACGGACGCGGTCATTGAAGAAGCAATGGGACTTTCGGCCAACCTCGTCATCGCGCACCACCCGCTGATATTCGCCCCCTTG
>DATHTQ010000471.1:0-3517 GCA_035463055.1 Candidatus Limnocylindria bacterium | reverse complement strand
GGGCACGGGGGGAGTGAAGCGGGCCGGGTTTCAGTACGTTTCCTGCAGTTCGATGTTCTTGTAGCGGCGCATGCCCGTGCCCGCGGGAATCAGCTTGCCGATAATGACGTTCTCCTTGAGGCCCTCCAGCGGGTCAATCTTGCCCTTGATGGCGGCTTCGGTCAGCACGCGGGTGGTCTCCTGGAAGGACGCGGCGGAGAGGAACGAGTCGGTCGCCAGGGACGCCTTGGTGATGCCCAGCAGCACGCGCTTGGCGCTGGCCGTGCGGGGCTGCTCGTCGGGGCCGACCTCGCCGGAGGCCGCGCGCTCCATGAAGCGCTCGACGACCTGGGCGTTGGCCTTGTCGAACTCGAAGATGTCCACGAGGCTGCCGGGGAGCAGGTCGGTGTCGCCCGACTCCTCCACGCGCACCTTGCGCAGCATCTGGCGGATGATGACCTCGATGTGCTTGTCCGCCAGGCCCACGCCCTGGCTGTGGTAGACGCTGAGCACCTCGCGCAGCAGGTATTCCTGCACGGCCTTGATGCCCAGGATGCGCAGCAGGTGGTGGGGGTTGATGGAGCCCTCGATGAGCTCGTCCCCGGCCTGCACGCGGTCGCCCTCCTCCACCCGCAGGCGCGCGCCGTAGTGGATGAGGTAGGCCTTCTTCTCCTCGGGGTTGTTTTCCGACGTGATGACGATCTCGCGGCGCTTCTTGGTGCTCTGGATGGAGACCGTGCCGCTGATGTCGGCGAGGGTGGCCTCGCGCTTGGGCTTGCGCGCCTCGAACAGCTCCTCGACGCGCGGGAGGCCCTGGGTGATGTCCTCGGCCAGCGCGACGCCGCCGGTGTGGAAGGTTCGCATCGTCAGCTGCGTGCCGGGCTCGCCGATGGACTGCGCGGCGATGATACCGACGGCTTCGCCGATGTCCACCAGGCCGCTGTGGGCGAGGTTGGTGCCGTAGCACTTGGCGCAGACGCCCGTCTGGGTGCGGCAGGTGAGCACGCTGCGCACCAGCATGGAGGTGACGCCGCTGGCCGCGATCTTGCGCGCGAGGTTCTGGTCGATTTCCTGGTTGACGCTGCAGACCAGCTCGCCCGTCTTCGGGTCGAACACGTCCTCGGCGGCGACGCGCCCGTTGACGCGGTCCTCGAGGGACTCGATCTCGCTGATGGGCTGGACGGGGATGCCGCGGATGGGCTCGCCCCGGTTCTCGAAGCAGTCCACCTCGCGCACGATGACCTCCTGGCTCACGTCTACGAGGCGGCGGGTCAGGTAGCCCGAATCGGCCGTGCGCAGCGCGGTGTCCGCCAGGGACTTGCGGCTGCCGTGGGAGGACATGAAGAACTCCAGCACGTTGAGGCCTTCGCGGAAGTTGGCGCGGATGGGCAGCTCGATGGTCTTGCCGGAGGGCGAGGCCATCAGGCCGCGCATGCCCGCCAGCTGGGAGACCTGGCCGACGGAGCCGCGCGCGCCGGACTTGGTCATCATGAAGATGGGGTTGTGCTTGTTGCTCTCCTCCATGACCGGCATGACCTTGTCGCGCAGCCTGGTGGTGGTGTCGCTCCACTGCTGGATGACGGCCTTGTACCGCTCGTCCTCGCTCATGAGGCCGCGCTTGTAGCGCGCGTCGATCCTGCGGATCTCCTCGTCGGCCTGGGCGAGCCACTCCTGCTTCTCCTCAGGCACGACGATGTCGGAGATGGAGACCGTGATGGCGCCGCGGGTCGAGTAGGTGTAGCCCAGGCGCTTGATGTCGTCCAGCACCTTGGCGCACACGTTGACGCCGTGGACGTGGTAGCAGCGGTCCACGATCTTGCCCAGGTCCTTCTTGACGACCTCGCGGTCGATCTCCAGCTGGAACATGTCGTCCATGGTCTCGCGCGGCTGGAAGCCCAGGTCCTGGGGGATGACGGAGTTGAAGATGAGGCGGCCCAGCGTGGTCTCGATGAGGCGCCGCTCGGTCCTGCCCTGGAAGGAGCGCTCCACGCGCACCCGGATGGGCGCGTGCAGGGACAGCTCGCGGTTGGAGTAGACCATCTCGGCCTCCTGCATGGAGGTGAAGACGCGTCCGGCGCCCAAGGCATCCTTGTCTTCCATGGTCAGGTAGTAGCAGCCGATGACCATGTCCTGGGACGGGGCGATGACGGGCTTGCCGTCCTGGGGCTTCATGATGTTGTTGGCCGCCAGCATCAGGAACCGGGCCTCGGCCTGGGCCTCGCTGGACAGCGGGACGTGCACGGCCATCTGGTCGCCGTCGAAGTCGGCGTTGTAGGCGGTGCAGACCAGGGGGTGCAGCTTGATGGCCTTGCCCTCCACCAGCACCGGCTCAAAGGCCTGGATGCCGAGGCGGTGCAGCGTCGGCGCGCGGTTGAGCAGGACCGGGTGCTCGTGGATGACGTCCTCGAGGATGTCCCAGACTTCCTGGCGGACCTTCTCGACGGCCTTCTTAGCGCTCTTCACGTTGTTGGAGATGCCCAGCTTGACCAGCTGCTCCATGACGAAGGGCTTGAACAGCTCCAGCGCCATCTCCTTGGGCAGGCCGCACTGGTGCAGCTTGAGCTCCGGGCCGACCACGATGACCGAGCGGCCGGAGTAGTCCACGCGCTTGCCCAGCAGGTTCTGGCGGAAGCGGCCCTGCTTGCCGCGCAGCAGGTCGGAGAGGGACTTGAGCGGCCGGTTGCCCGAGCCGGTCACGGCGCGCCCGCGGCGGCCGTTGTCGATGAGCGCGTCAACTGCTTCCTGCAGCATGCGCTTCTCGTTGCGCACGATGATGTCCGGAGTGCCCATCTCCAGCATCCGCTTGAGGCGGTTGTTGCGGTTGATGACGCGGCGGTAGAGGTCGTTGAGGTCGCTGGTCGCGAAGCGGCCGCCGTCGAGCTGCACCATGGGGCGCAGGTCCGGCGGGATGACGGGCAGCATGTCCAGGACCATCCACTCGGGCTTGTTGCTGCTCTTGCGGAAGGCCTCGACGGCCTCCAGACGCTTGATCGCGTGGCTGCGCCGCTGGCTCTCGGTATCCTTGTCGCGCTCCTTCTCGGTGAGCATCTCGATCTCTTCCTTGAGGGAGGCGGAGAGCTTGTCCAGGTCCAGCTCCTGCAGGAGCTGCTTGACGGCCTCGGCCCCGATGCCCGCGCGGAAGCTGCCGCGCTCCTCGGGCAGCTTGGCCATGAGCTGGCGGTAGGCGGCGTCGGAGATCAAGGCGTACTTCTCGGTCTTGGTCACGTCGGTGTTGCCCGGGTCGATGACGATGTAGGACGCGAAGTACAGGACCTTCTCCAGGTTGCGGGGGCTCACGTCCAGCAGCATGCCCATGCGGCTGGGGATGCCCTTGAAGTACCAGATGTGGCTGACCGGGGCGGCCAGCTCGATGTGGCCCATGCGCTCGCGGCGCACTTTGGCGCGGGTGACCTGCACGCCGCACTTGTCGCAGATCTTTTCCTTGTCGCGGTACTTGATGCGCTTGTACTTGCCGCAGCTGCACTCCCAGTCCTTGACCGGGCCGAAGATGCGCTCGCAGAAGAGGCCGCCGCGCTCC
>DATHTQ010000470.1:0-5543 GCA_035463055.1 Candidatus Limnocylindria bacterium | reverse complement strand
GATGGGCAGGCCGTGCGGGTTGTCCTCCCGGTCGTCGAGGAACCCGAGCACGCGGTCCCCGCGCAGGCGCGCGATGTCCGCGATGACCCGCGCGTGCCCGCCCGCGCCGATGATGAGGACGTCCTCAGCCACCGCTTCCCTCCCCGCCGCCCCTGCCGGTGCCGTTCACACTGCCTTCGCAGGGCCGCATCGTCACGTCCGCCCCCTGGTTGACGCCCTCGCCCTTCAGCACCCGCAGCACGGTCAGGCCCATGATGCGCAGGTCCAGGCCCAGGCTCAGGTGGTCGGCGTACCAGACGTCCAGGCGGAACTTCTCCTCCCAGGAAAGGGCGTTGCGGCCGTTGACCTGCGCCCAGCCGGAGATGCCGGGGCGCACCTCGTGCCGCCTGGCCTGCTCCCTCGTGTACAGCGGCAGGTACTGCATGAGCAGCGGCCGCGGGCCCACGAAGGACATGTCGCCGCGCAGGATGTTGTACAGCTGCGGCAGCTCGTCCAGCGACAGCGCGCGGATGACGCGCCCGGAGCGGGTCATGCGCTCATGGTCGGACAGCGCCCTGCCGTCCCTGTGGGTCTCCGCCGCCATCGTGCGCAGCTTGTACAGGTCGAAGGGCTTGCCCCCAAGCCCCGGGCGCCGCTGCACAAAAAAAACGGGGCCGCCGGTCTCCGCCTTGACGGCGGCGGCTGCGAGGAGCGTCAGCAGCGCGGCCGGGAGGGAAAGGACCAGCGCCAGCGCTACGTCCAGCGCGCGCTTGCCGTACCTGCGGTACGGCGAGCCGCCCTCAGAAACAGGACTTGATGATGCCTGCGACACGCCGCTGGTCCTCCGCGGTCATCTTGACGTCAGACGGCAGGCACAGCCCGCGGGAGAACAGGTCGCCGGCCACGTCCTCCCCCTGCGCGGTGACGAAGTCCCGTGCGCGGTAGACCGGCTGCAGGTGCATGGGCTTCCACAGCGGCCTGCTCTCGACGTTGTGCTCCTCCAGCTTGAGGCGGACGTCCTCCGGGCTAACGGGCACGCCCCGGTCGATGAGCGCGCAGGTGAGCCAGAAGTTGGGCAGCGTGTCCGGGAGGTAGGGGTTGAGCGTGAGCGGAAGCCCCGCGAGCAGCTCGCGATAGCGCTCGTACACCGCCTGCTTGCGCGCGCGGTGGTCCAAAAGCCACAGCAGCTGCCCCCGCCCGATGCCGGCGACGACGTTGCTCATGCGGTAGTTGTAGCCGATCTCCTCGTGCTCGTACCAGGCCCGCTTCTCCCGCGCCTGCGTGGCCCAGAACCGCGCCTTGCGCACGGCGGCCTCGTCCTCGGACAGCAGCATCCCGCCGCCGGACGTCGTGATGATCTTGTTGCCGTTGAAGCTCAGGACGGAGTACCTGCCGAAGGTCCCCGTCTGCCTGCCCTTGTAGGTGGCGGACAGGCTCTCCGCGGCGTCCTCGATGAGGGTGACGCCGTGCTCCCCGCACAGCGCCGTGATCTCGTCCAATTTGGCGGGGGTGCCGTAGAGGTGGGCGAGGATGACGGCCCTGGCCTTTGGCCTGTCCGGCGCGCTGCCGTCGTACTTTTCCAGCGCGGTCTTGAGGGCGTTGGGGTCCATGTTCCAGGTGTCGCGCTCGCTGTCCACGAACACCTGGACGCCGCGCTCGTAGGACACCGGGTTGACCGTCGCGGCGAAGGTCAGGTCGGAGCAGAGGACGACGTCGCCTTCGCCGATGCCCGCGAGCTTTACCGCCAGGTGCAGCGCCGCGGTGCCCGACACCACCGCGGCCGCGTGCGCCACCCCAACGAAGCGGGCAGTCTCGCGCTCGAACTCGTCCACGTTCTTCCCCAGCGGCGCCACCCAGTTGGTCTCGAACGCCTCCCGCACGAAGCGAAGCTCGTCCCCGTGCATCGTCGGGGAGGACATATACAGCCTGTCGGAGGCGTGTGCGTTTTGCGCAGTGCTCAAGACGGCGGCCTTCTTCCGTGGTTTTTCGGCGCACGGGCGGTTCCGTGCGGCAGCCCGCAGGCACGCCGGCGCTTGGGGCTGGACGAGTGCCAATATATGCCACATGGGGCGTAAAGTCAAGGAATCCTGCCGCCCCGGCCCCGGGCAAAGGGAGGCCGGGCTTGCGCGCGGGGGCCGCAGCGCTTATGCTTTTCATGCAGGCCATCATCATATTGGGGAGGGACGCATGGGCAGGGAGGGCATGACCTACGCGCCGAAGGGCAAGGCGTCGCCGGTGGTGAAGCCGGGCGAATTCGTGTTTTCCGCCGTGGCGCTGGACCACGGCCACATCTACGGCATGTGCGCCGGCCTGACGGAGGCCGGGGCGACGCTGAAATACGTCTGGGACCCTGACCCCAAGAAGGTGGAGGCGTTCCTCAGGGAGTTCCCCCGGGCGCGGCCCGCGCGCAGCGAGGAGGAGGCGCTCTCCGACCGGGAGACGCAGCTCGTCGCGTCCGCAGCGGTGCCCGCGGACCGGTGCGCGCTGGGGCTGCGCGTCATGGACGCGGGCAAGGACTACTTCACCGACAAGGCGCCGATGACCACGCTTGCGCAATTGGAGGAGGCCAGGGCCGGGGTGGCCCGGACCGGGCGCAAGTACATGGTGTATTACAGCGAGCGGCTGCACGTGGAAGGCGCCGTCTACGCGGGCGACCTCATCGACGCCGGGGAGATCGGGAAGGTCGTGCAGGTGCTGGGCCTGGGGCCGCACCGGCTCAGCCCGGAGATCCGCCCCCCGTGGTTCTTCGAGAAAGAGCGCTACGGCGGCATCCTGTGCGACATCGGCAGCCACCAGGTCGAGCAGTTCCTCTATTACGCCCGGGCGCGCGACGCCGTGGTCAACGTGAGCCGCGTGGGCAACTTCGCCAACCCGCAGTATCCCGAGCTGGAGGACTTCGGCGACGCGATGCTGACCGGGGACAACGGGGCGACCAGCTATTTCCGGGTGGACTGGTTCACGCCCGACGCGCTTCGCACCTGGGGGGACGGGCGGCTGTTCATCCTGGGCACCGAGGGGTACATCGAGATCCGCAAGTACGCCAACCTGGCGGACAGGTCCGAGGGCGGCAACCACGTGTACCTCGTCAACCACCGGGAGGAGTCCCACGCGGACGTGACGGGCAAGGCGGGCTACCCGTTCTTCGGCAGGCTGGTGACCGACTGCCTGTACCGGACCGAGAACGCGATGACCCAGGAGCACGCGTTCAAGGCCGCCGAAATCTGCCTGCGCGCGCAGGAGCAGGCGCTGCGAGTGGATACGTCCCGGGGGGACTTCGCCCCCGGGTTCACGCTGACCAGGCCGTAAGGCGGGAGGGGAGCATGAAGTTCACGGAAGGTATCTGGGCATCCAGGCCCGGCGTGGAGTTGGTTAACGCCTCGCAGGTCCTGGACGCGCGCCGGGAGGGCGGCGAGTATCGGGTCTGGTGCGCCCACCGGGTCATCCAGAACCGGGGCATGACGATCAACGCGCCGCTCGTCACGCTGTCCTTCCGCGCCCCGCGCGAGGGGACCATTGCGGTGCGCGCGGCGCATTTCGAGGGCGGCATGGCCAAAAAGCCCGCGTTTGAGCTTTTGGAGGACGGGTCGGAGCTGCGCGTGGACGAGGCGCCGGATACCATCACCCTCTCCAGCGGCTCCCTGTCCGTCGTCCTCACCCGCAGCCCGTTCCGCATGGACGTGCTGGAGGGCGGCAGGCGCCTCACCGGGCTTTCGAACCGGCACCTGGGCTTCGCCCTGACCCCGCAGGGCACGTTCATGCGCGTAAAGCTCGACGTGGGCGTGGGGGAGAAGCTCTACGGCCTGGGCGAGCGGTTCACCCCGTTCGTGCGCAACGGACAGTCGGTGGACGTCTGGAACGAGGACGGGGGGACGGGGTCCGAGCTCGCGTACAAGAACGTCCCGTTCTACCTTTCCAGCCGCGGGTACGGCGTGCTGGTCAACTCCCCCGGGCGGGTCAGCTTCGAACTGCAGAGCGAGGCGGTGCAGAGCGCGCAGTTCTCCCTGCCCGGCGAGGAGGTGGAGTTCGTCCTCATCGGCGGCGGGGGGATGAAGGGGGCGCTGTCGCGCTACACGGCGCTGACGGGCCGCCCGCCGCTGCCCCCGGCGTGGTCGTTCGGGCTGTGGCTGTCCACCTCGTTCATGACGGACTACGACGAGGGGACCGTGCTCTCCTTCGCGGACGGCATGGCGGAGCGCGGCATCCCGCTTTCCGTGTTCCATTTCGACTGCTACTGGATGAGGGGGTACGAATGGTGCAATTTCACCTTCGACCCGGACGTCTTCCCGGACCCGAGGGGCCTCATGGACAAACTGCACGCGCGGGGCCTGAAGGTGTGCGTGTGGATCAACCCCTACATCGCCCAGAAGTCCCCGCTGTTCCGGGAGGGGAAGGAGGGCGGCTATTTCCTGAAACGGCCCAGCGGGGACGTGTGGCAGTGGGACATGTGGCAGGCCGGGATGGCGCTGGTGGACTTCACCAACCCCGCCGCCCGCGCGTGGTACCAGGCGAAGCTCAGGGCGCTGCTGGACCTGGGCGTGGACTGCTTCAAGACCGACTTCGGCGAGCGCATCCCCACCGACTGCGTATACCATGACGGCAGCGACCCGGTGCTCATGCACAACTACTACTCGCTGCTGTACAACCGCACGGTCTTCGATTTGCTCCGGGAAGAGCGCGGCGAGGGGGAGGCCTGCGTGTTCGCCCGCAGCGCGACGGTGGGCGGGCAGCAGTACCCCGTGCACTGGGGCGGGGACAGCTCCAGCAATTTCCCCTCCATGGCCGAGACGCTGCGCGCAGGGCTCTCGTTCGCGATGTCGGGATTCGCGCATTGGAGCCACGACATCTCCGGCTTCGAGGACACCGCGTCCCCGGAGGTATACATGCGCTGGGCGCAGTTCGGCCTGCTGTCCAGCCACTCCCGGCTGCACGGGTCGTACTCCTACCGGGTGCCGTGGCTGTTCGGCGAGGAGGCGCCGGGCGTCCTGGCGCGCTTCGCGCGGCTCAAGTGCCGCCTGATGCCCTACCTGTTCGCCTGCGCGGTGGAGGCGCGGGACACCGGCATCCCGCTGATGCGCCCCATGGCGCTGGAGTTCCCGGAAGACCCGGCGTGCGAGGACCTGGACCGCCAGTCCATGCTGGGCTCCAGCCTGCTCGTCGCCCCGGTATTCAATGAGAGCGGCGAGGTTACGTATTACCTTCCCAAAGGCAGATGGACGCACCTGCTCAGCGGCGAAACGGTACAGGGGGACGGCTGGCGCACGGAGGCGTACGGGAATGACAGCCTGCCGCTGTTCGTCCGGGAGAACACCCTGCTGCCCTTCGGCGGCACGGAGGACCGCCCGGACTACGACTACGCCGCGGGGCTCACGCTGCGCGCGTACCACGTCACGACAGGCTGCGAAACACGGGTCTTCGGAACGGACGGGCGGCTGCTGCTAACGGCCCGGGCGGACATGGAAGGCAGCATGGCGCGCGTGCGCGTGGAGGGCGAGCATCCCGGCGTCCTCCTGGAGGCGCACGGCGGCGGTGCCGTGGGACGCGCGGAAATCCGGGCGGGCGAGGGG
>DATHTQ010000469.1:0-2364 GCA_035463055.1 Candidatus Limnocylindria bacterium | reverse complement strand
GTAGGCCGATACGCTGTTCGGATTGAGCTGCAGGATCCGCTGCCACGCGGCTTCCGCTTCCTTCGCCAGGCCCAGCGTCTCGTACAGCCGGGCGGCCATCGCGGCGGACGCGGCGTCCTTCGGCGCCGACGCCACGCGGGCCTCCACGCGCCTGCGCGCGTCCGCGGCACGGCCCGCCTCCAGGTCCAGGCCCACCAGCGCGCTCAGCGCCTCCGCCTCGCCCGGCTCCAGCCGCAGCGCCTGCTCGAACGCCTTCCTGCCCGCGTCGCGGTTGCCCGCCTGCATGGCCAGCAGCCCCGCCAGCGTCTGGACGCGCGCGAGGCCGGGCGCCTGCGCCAGCAGCGGCTGCAGCTCGCGCTGCGCCCGCTCGCGCTCACCGCCATGCATCAGGGCTCGCACCAGGACGTACCGGGCCTCGGGGCTCGCGGGCAGATCCCGCACGGCGTCCGCCGCCCGCTCGACGGCCTCCTGGCCCCGCCCTTCCTGCAGCCGCAGCTTGGCCAGCTCCAGCGACGCCACGCCAAACCGGGGCCGCAGCTTCACCGCCTCCGCAAACGCCGCTGCCGCCGCCTCGGGGTTGCGCCGCGACAGCTCGATCATCCCGACGGCATACTGCGCCCGCGGCTGCCTGGGGTCCGCCGACGCGGCAGCCTTGGCCTTGGCCAGCGCCTCGTCCAGCTTGCCCTCGGTGGTCAGGAACGCCGCCTTCATCAGGAAGCCAAGCGGGTTCTTGGGCTCCGCGGTCATCAGCTTGTCCACGCGCGCGTGCGCGGACGGCTGGCGCTTGGTCCGGTACTCGTAATCGGCCAGGCGGGCGTAGGCGGGTGCCAGGCCGTCGGGCCGCGCGGCCACGCTCTCGAGCAGGCGGATGCCCTCGTTCTCGCGCTTCGACACCAGGTAGTAGTCGGCCAGCGCCAGGCGCGGGGCCACCGCGTCCTTGTGCGCCTCGGCCACCACCTTGAGCGGCGCCTCGGCGTCGGCAATGCGGCCGGTGGACAGGTAGAACGTGGCGAGCGTGCGGTTGGCCAGGGAGCCGGTGGGCTCGATCCCGATCGCCTCCTTCAGCAGCTGCTCCGCATCCGCCAGCCGGCCCTGCGCCCAGAGCATGTTGGCCAGGCCCACGCGCGCCTCGATGGACCGCGGGGCAATCTGCAGCGCGTT
Organism: Candidatus Limnocylindria bacterium; assembly: GCA_035463055.1. Lineage (GTDB taxonomy): Bacteria > Bacillota > Clostridia > Christensenellales > Aristaeellaceae > UBA6115. Next base: position 1,203 of record DATHTQ010000469.1, on the reverse strand, counting down.
GCGAAACGCGGTTTCCGCCTTCGCGGGGTTGCCCATCGCCAGCTGGATGGCGGCCATGTTCGTGTAGGCGTTGTCGCGCGCGGGCTCCGCCTGGATGGCCTCCTCCACCTGCGCGGCGGCGGCATCCAGCTGGTTCATCCCGGCCAGCGCGTTGGCCAGCAGCAGCTGCCCGTCCACGCTCCGCGGGTTGCGGTCCACCATCCGGTTGCCGATCTTCCGCGCCTCCTCGAATCGCCGGGCGAACAGCAGGGACTGGCCGGCCTTCAGCTGCACGTCATCCCGGTCCGGCATCAGGTCCGACGCCAGCAGGAACTCGCGCATCGCGCTGGGCCGATCCCGCAGGCCGTCGTACGCGAGGCCCAGGCGGTAGTGCGCCTCGCCGAAGCGCGAGTCGATTTGCAGCGCCTTGCGGAACTCGATGGTGGCTTCGGAGAGCTTGCCCTGGGTGACGTAGTCGTTGCCGCTGGCGAGGAGACGCTGCTTCTCGACGTCGGGGTCCTTGCCGCAGGCCGCGACAGCAACAGTGATCAGGACGAGGACGAACAGAGAACGCTTCATAGCCTTACGCGGATCACGCTGCATTAAGTCCACGGATTCACCACAGAGGCACAGAGAACACAGAGGTGATGATTCAGCCACGCTGCATTCGAGTCCACGGATTCACCACAGAGACACGGAGAACACAGAGGATTCCACTGTTCGGTCCGTCTCTGTGCCCTCTGTGTCTCCGTGGTGATGATTCACACGAGACGAGTCGTTCGCGAGGACGCCTCCGGGAATCCGTTCATTACCCGCTTGATGCCGGACTTCAAGACGGGAACGTTGAAGTTGATCAGCAGGCCCAGGGGCCAGCCGCCCAACTTCAAATAGGTCAGGAGTTGAGCGGTGTGGATTGGGGCCAGCCGCTCAACGGTCTTGACCTCCACCACGACGACATCGTCGACGAGGATGTCGACGCGATACCCACATTCGAGGCGCATCCCCTTGTAGTTCAGAGGCAGTGGATGCTGCCGACGGAACGGCACCTTCTGGAGCGCCAGTTCATGGCAGAGGCACTCTTCGTACGCGGATTCGAGCAGGCCCGGGCCTACCGCGCGATGGACCTCTATTGCCGCACCGATGATCTGCTCGGAGCGATCATTGAGGTCCATCTCTGCGCTCTCCGCGTCTCTGCGGTGAAGTTATCTCAACGAATCCAACGTC
>DATHTQ010000468.1:0-1734 GCA_035463055.1 Candidatus Limnocylindria bacterium | reverse complement strand
CAGCTTCGGCTTCTGATACCTGTTGCCTTGGGACGGTCCCTGCCTTCGCGGGCGGGGGCCGTCCGTCTGTGCGGCCGCAGGGAAAATTAGGGAGCGGGCGCGCTGTCCTGTGCGCCCCTTGCGGAAGGCTCGCCCGCGCGTGTATCATACGGGGAACACGAGCGGACCCCTGTCCCGCTTCCTCTTAAATTCCGCCGCGGCTTCGGCTGCGGCTCGTCCCGGCCCGTCACCGGATACCATCCCCTGATTCAGGCGCCCGGAGGTGAACATGCCCGAAGCCCTGCTCCATGTGGAGGGAATCTACAAGTCGTTCGCGGGCGTACACGCGCTCAAGAACGTGTCGCTGTCCATCATGCCAGGCGAGATCCATTGCCTGGCGGGGGAGAACGGCTGCGGCAAGTCCACCCTCATCAAGATCATTTCCGGCGTGTACCAGCCCGACGCGGGCAGCATCACCTTTGACGGGAAAAAGTTGGACAGGATCACCCCCATCGACGCCATCCTCATGGGCATCCAGGTCATCTACCAGGACTTCTCCGTGTTCCCCAACCTCACGGTCATGGAGAACCTGGCGCTCAACAGCGAGCTGGCCGCCAAGCGCAAGATCGTCAACTGGAAGCGGATGCGCGAGATCGCGCAGGAAGCGGTCCGGAAAATCAACTTCGACGTGGACCTGGACAGCCTGGTAGGCACGCTGACGGTGGCCCAGAAGCAGATGGTCGCCATCAGCAGGGCGCTGATGCTCAGCGCGCGGCTCATCATCATGGACGAGCCCACGACCGCCCTGACGCGACGCGAGGTGGACGCGCTGTTCCGGGTCATCCTGGGCCTCAAGGAGCAGGGCATCTCCGTCCTGTTCGTGAGCCACAAGCTCAACGAGGTGTTCGAGATTTCCGAGCGCTTCACGATCCTCCGCAGCGGCGAGCTGGTGCGTACCGGGGAGACGTCGGAGCTGGACTCTGCGAAGTTCACCTACTACATGACCGGGCGCGCGTTCGAGGACCGAAAGTTCGTGCCGGAGAACGTGGGGGAGGAGCCGCTGCTGGAGGTGCGGGGCCTGTCCCTGCGCGGCGCGTTCGAGGACGTGAGCTTTTCCGTCCGGGCAGGGGAGATCGTCGGCGTGACGGGGCTTCTGGACTCGGGCAGGGGCGAGCTGGCGCTCTCGCTGTTCGGCATCCGCCCGGCCGACGCGGGGGAAATCCTCGTGCGCGGAAAAAAGGCTGACATCCGCTCGCCGCAGGACGCCGTGCGGCACAAGATCGGCCTGGTGCCGGAGGACCGCCTCAGCGAGGGGCTGTTCCTCCCGCGCAGCATCGCCGACAACCTCATCATCGCGGAAATCGACCGCCTGACCAGCGGCCCCGGCATCTTCGACATGCAGAAGCGCGAGGCGGAGGTCCGGCGGCTGGTGGACGAGTTCCGCATCGCGACGCCCAACCCCGACAACGCCGGGCAGACGCTCTCCGGCGGCAACCAGCAGCGCGTCGTGCTGGGGAAATGGCTCGCCTGCGACCTGGACGTGCTCATCCTCAGCGGGCCCACCGTCGGGGTGGACATCGGCAGCAAGCACGACATCCACGCGATCCTGCGCAGCCTGGCGAAGGGCGGCATGGGCATCGTCATCATCTCCGACGACCTGCCCGAAGTCGTCGCCAACTGCTCGCGCGTCATCGTCATGAAGGGCGGCAGGGTGACCGCGCGCATGGACGGCGGCGAGGCCACCGAACAGAAGAT
>DATHTQ010000467.1:0-1538 GCA_035463055.1 Candidatus Limnocylindria bacterium | reverse complement strand
TATTTCCCGACGCAGTACGTCACGATGACCCAGTACGACGAGACGTTCAGCGGGCTTCGCATCGTCAACCCGCCGGAGACGCTGACCGGCACGCTGGGCGAGTACCTCGCGTCCCTGGGCCTTACCCAGGCGCGCATCGCGGAAACGCAGAAGTACCCGCACGTCACGTTCTTCTTCAACGGCGGCGTGGAAAAGAGCAACGCGGGCGAGGACCGCTTCCTCATCCCCTCCAGCAAGGTAGCCACCTTCGACCTCAAGCCGGAGATGTCCGCGCCGGAGGTGACGGAGAAGGCGCTGGAGATCATCGACTCCGGCAAGTACGACCTCATGATCCTCAACTACGCCAACTGCGACATGGTGGGCCACACAGGGGTCATCCCCGCGGCGGTGGCGGCGGTGCGGGAGGTGGACAAGGACGTCGGCCTCCTCGTGGACCGCATCCTCTCGCTGGGCGGGCGCGCCTTCGTGACCGCCGACCACGGCAACGCCGACCAGATGATCGACTACGAGACCGGCGGCCCCTTCACCCAGCACACCACCCATCCCGTGCCGTTCATCGCGTGCGGGCCGGAGTTCCTGGGCGTGGCGCTGCGCGAGGGCGGGCGCCTGGCCGACATCGCGCCGACGATGCTCAAGGCCATGGGCATCCCGGAGCCCATCGAGATGACCGGGGAGCCGCTGTACTGAGACTGCCGGGCCGGGTGCGGTCCCGGGACGCCAGGGAGCCGGGGTTCGCCCCGGCTCCCCTTTTTCGCGGCTTGCGCGCCGCCGCCCCAGGGGCTAAAATAGCCGGGCCCGGGAGGGACGCTCCCGGCGGACGGAAAGGATGCCATGCGCCTGAAAACCCTTCGATTATTTCCCCTTCTGCTCGCGCTCCTGCTGGTGCTCCCGGCCCTGCCCGCCCCCGCGGAGACCCCCGCGCCGGACGCGGGGACGGCCGCTATGGTTATCGCCGACCTACGCCCCTTCGCGCCCGAGGGCACGTTCCTTAAGGAGGGCGCCGCCCCCGTCGTCACCGAGGACGGCTACCAGAGCGAGCATATTAGCATCACCATCACCCGCACCCGGGACCAGGAGTCCCGCTCCAACGTGACCGTCGCCGACGTCCACGTCGCCAGCGTGGAATACCTGCGCCGCGGCTTCCCGCTGGGCAAGTGGGACGGCGAGATGCGCTCCATCAAGACCATCGCGCCGGAGAGCGGCGCCATCCTCGCGATGACCGGCGACTATGCGAGCCTGCTCGACTCCGGCCTGGTCGTCGCCAACGGCGAGGTGCTGCGCAAGACCCCCAACGGCGTGCGGGACAATTGCCTCGTCCTCAGGGACGGGCGGATGGTCACCTACCCCCGGCGCGAGATGGAGATCGGCAGCGCGCTGGAGCTGGGCGTGTGGCACTCGTTCCTCTTCGGCCCGGCGCTGCTCGCGGACGGCGAGGTCATCCCCGAGTTCGACTCCAAGATCAAGGGGACGAACCCGCGCAGCGCGCTGGGGTTCATCGCGCCGGGTCATTACGTGTTCGTCCTCGTGGACGGCCGCAG
>DATHTQ010000466.1:0-3734 GCA_035463055.1 Candidatus Limnocylindria bacterium | reverse complement strand
AACCCATCCGTGCGTATCCGCTTCAAGCGGCGAAAGTCATATTATCACAGGCGGCTCACGGGTGTCAAGGTTCCGGAACGGATTATGCGCGTGACTGTTGGGGATTTCCAGGCCATGGGTGCGCTGCGCAAGCGGTGAAGGCGGCATCGGTCCCGGCCGCTTCGATCACTATACGGCATGCCGCATCAAGCGGCTTCCCGCTGCCAGGGTTTTGCTCACACCTGCGAATATCGGCCACAACACTTCACGCCAGCATGCGCCTCAGCGGGTCATCTTCTGGTTGATGGCCTTGTTCCCCGCGTAGTCGAAGCGCGGCGCAGAAAGCACGAACCGGAAATCCGCGCGGTTCACATAGCCGACCGTAGCGTCGTTGTCGAAGAGCTCCATCAGGTACCCGGCCGCCTGCGGGGCGGTCAGGTAGCGATTGAACATGGCGTCGTAGTCGTACTCGCTCACGTCGTTGGCGACCTTGCCGAACTCCGTCTGCGTCGCGGCCGGGGCGAACACCTTGGCGCGCATCGGGCTGCCCGCGTCCTGCAGCTCGCGGTCCAGCCCCTCGGTGAAGGCCCCCACGAAGAACTTGGTGGCGCAGTAGGTCACCGCGGGCGGCACGATGGTATATCCCCCGGCGGAGGACACGTTGATGAGCTGCGCCCCCGGTTCGTCCCGGTAGTCCTTCACGAACAGCGCGGACAGTACCAGCAGCGCCTCGACGTTCAGGTGCAGCATCGTGCGCAGCTTCTCCAGGTCCGCGTCCGCAACCTGGTGATAATCACCGAACCCCGCGTTGTTGATGAGGCATTCCAGGCGCAGGGGCTTGAGGGACGCATACAGCCTTTCGGCGCTCCCGGGAACGGACAGGTCGCTCACACGCAGCTGCACGTCCAGGTCCGGATCGATTCCCGCAATCTCGCCTTTGAGGCTCTCCAGCGCATCCTCCCGGCGGGCGCAAAGCACGAGGTTCCTGCCCCGCTTTGCGAACGCGAGCGCCGCCTCCCGGCCGATGCCCGAACTGGCCCCCGTGATGACAACGTATTTCCTGCCTTCCATGACTTCCTCTTTCTTCCTGCCGGCCTGGCCCATACATGCCCGGCCGTTTGATGTATGCTTTGCAGTAATCATAAACGCCGGCACATGCCGTCCGCAAGGATGAGCCCATTATCGTGGAAAATTGAAAAGCGCACCGCAGGGAGGATTTCAACCTGCCTGCGGTGTTGCCTGCCTGGTTTTACATCATGGAGCTGGTGAAGGGACTTGAACCCGCAACCTGCTGATTACAAATCAGCTGCTCTGCCAATTGAGCTACACCAGCGAATGCCCCGCCGATGCTACCCTATGGTTTCGCGAGCCGGCAGACGCGGTAAAAATCTTACCACGCGAGGCGGTCCATGTCAAAAGGCGGTCCATGTAAAAAGGCGGACCATGCCGAAAGGAATGGTTTACTGTGGTTACGCAGGGGCGCGCAGACGCTATCCCTTGCTGCCCAGGCGGATCCGGCGCTCCCTGCGCAGGACGCTGAAATAGTCCAGCACCATGACCAGCAGCAGCACGCCGCCCCAGATGAGGCTGATGTAGTAGCTGCTGATCTGGGGGAAGCGGTTGATGCCCGTTTCCAGCATGCGCAGCAGGAAGATCGCCAGCACAACCCCCGAGATGCGGCCCCGGCCCCCGGTGGGGCTGACGCCGCCGAGCACGACGATGAGGACGCACTGCAGCACGTACACCCCGCCGTAGTTGGCGCGGGCGGAGTTGTAGTTGGCCAGCATGACCAGGCCGCCCAGCGCCGCGCAGATGCCGGAGAGCATGTAGGTCTTGATGAGCAGCCTGTCGTTCTTGAGGCCGGAGAACCGGGCCGCCTGGGCGTTGGTCCCGAGCATGTAGATCTTGGTGCCGTAGGATGTGCGGCTGAGCAGGAACCAGACGAGCAGCGCCATCACCGTGAAGATGACCAGCTGCACCGGCACCAGCCCGCCGATCTTGCTGTTGACGGTGAGCGCGTACTCGACCGGCAGCCTGCTGACCGCGTTGCCCTTGGTGATGACGATCGCGATGCCCGCCAGCAGCTCGCTCATGCCCAGCGTGGCCAGGATCGGGGGGATGCGCGCCTTGGAGACCAGCACCCCGTTGGCGGCGCCCATGACCGCGCCGCACGCCGCGCCCCCGACGAACACCAGCGGGATCGCGTACGACGGGAGGCCGCCCCCCGCGGGAGCCAGCTCCTTGAGCAGGAACGCCATCAGGATGGCTGTCAGGTTGGCGACGCCCACGGGTGAAAGGTCGATGCCGCCGGTGATCATGCACAGCATGACGCCCAGCGCCATCAGCCCGAACTCCGGGAACTGGCTCGCCATCGTCTGCAGGTTGATGAGCGTGTAGAACCGCTCGAACTTCGTGAGCGCCATGAAGATGAGCCATGCCGCCATGACCAGCAGCAGGCGCAGGGTGTGGTTCTCCAGCCGGAAGCGCGGCCTATGGCGCGCCTGGATGCCGGTCGTGCTGGCGATCATGCCTTTGCCTCCCTCAGCGCGCGGTGCGTCGCCCCGGCGCGGTTGAGCCGGGTGACCTGGTAGGCGCTGACGCCGGTCCCGATGATGATCAGCGCGCCCACGAACACGCTCTTCCAGATGGTGGGGATGCCGATGAGGATCATGGAGTTCTCCACGATGACGATGAGCAGCGTGCCCAGCATCGCCCCGGTGAGCGACCCGGCGCCGCCTGCGATCGCGGTGCCCCCCAGCACGACGCCGGCGATGATGTTCATCTCCATGCCAAGCATGTTGGTGGGGTGGTTCTGCTGCATCATGCAGGTGCGGATAAGCCCCGCGAGGCTGCTCGTCATGCCGACGAACACGTACAGCAGGAACTTGGTCCTGCGCGTCGCGAACCCGGCGCGGTGGGCGCTGACCTCGTTGGAGCCGATGGCGTACAAGCCGCGGCCCAGGAACGTGTAGCGCAGCAGGAAGAACGCGAGGAGCAGGACCGCCGCGAACACTAGGAAGGCGACCGGCATGCGCGATGTCAGCCCCGAGACGGGGTTGCGGGCCACGAACAGCGACGTCGTGCCGAACTCCAGCATCCCGCGCGGGATGTTCGCCAGCTGCACCGAGTTGAGCGCGCCCTGCATCACGCCCTTGAACACGCTGGACGTGCCCAGCGTGACGATCAGCGCGGGCAGCCCCAGGAGGCCGATGAACAGGCCGTTGAACGCGCCCAGCAGCGCGCCCAGCGCGAGCGACATCAGGATAGGCAGCCATATCCCGCCCCGGTAGCCCACGTCCAGCAGGTACTTGGTGACAGCGTAGCTGGTCAGCGACGCGAGCGCGGGAAAGGATACGTCGATGCCCCCCGATACGATGACCATGAACGCGCCGATCGCGAACAGCCCGGGCACGACCATGGCCGAGGCGATGTCCACGAGGTTGTTCCCCGTGAAGAACTGGCCGCTGCGCAGCTCGATGAGCAGCGCGAGCGCGACGACGACGAGGAAGATGTACGGCTCGTTGCGCCGCGACAGCTGCCGGATGGTTCGGTTCATGTCCGCCTCCATGGTGGTGTGGGGCGCCTGGCCTTGCAGATGGGGACTTGCGCGCACGGGATGGGTGCGGAGGTCACATCATGTGGGTCAGGATCTTCTGTTCGGTGGCCTCGCCGCCGTCCATGCGCGCGGTCACCCTGCCGCCCTTCATGACGATGACGCGCGAGCAGTTGGCGACGACTTCGGGCAGGTCGTCGGA
>DATHTQ010000465.1:0-5315 GCA_035463055.1 Candidatus Limnocylindria bacterium | reverse complement strand
CCAGGCGGTCGCCGGTGCGGTAGTTGTCGTCACCCAGGCGGTCGCCCGCGTAGGTCGTGGAGTTCCACGGGAAGTCCGGGTTGCGGTCATAGTGGCGGTAGTACTCCTCCTCGGGATAGCGGAAGACGTCGTTCACGCGGTCGTAACGATCCTCCTCCGCGCGCACCAGCACCAGTACGTCGCCGCGCTCCAGCGCGTGCTCGTAGTTCTCGGCGTCGCCCTTGTCGACCCCGAGGCCAATCAGCGCGCCCACGACTCCTCCGACCGCAGCGCCCGCGGCGCCGCCGCCAAGTGCCGCGACGATGGGGCCAGCCGCGAGGAAGGGCCCGACGCCCGGGATGGCAAGAACGCCAAGGGACGCGAGCAGGGCGCCGATGCCGCCGATGAGGCCGCCGGTCACCGCGCCCGTGGCGGCTCCGCCCGCGGCGGATGCCGGGGTCTCGGGGGCGATGTCCGTCAGGTGCTCGAGGTTGCCGAAGCGGTCGGGGTCACGGGCCAGGATGGAAATCTCGTCCCTCGTGTAGCCCATCTCATGCAGGCGCCGGACCGCGGAGATCACTTCGTTCTCGTTGCTGTAAACGCCAACTACTGTTCTAAGTGCCATTAGGTACTCCTTTCGATGTTCGCATTCTGTCGTTCAGGCCCTGTTGCCGGATGTACGCGCTGGGGCATCGCCCCGCTGCGCTATTCGTTGATCATGTCATCCGGCTTGTGGTGGCGGTTATGCTCCGGCTCGTGGATGTTGGTGTCGTCCAGGTCGTTGTGGCCCGGCGTCTCCACGTCGTGGTCCGGCACGGACTCGTGCAGCCACGTGTCGCGCCGTGCGCCCTGCCTCCCGTCCTGCGCGTGGCCAGCCGGGACGTCCTCGTAGTTGTCCCTATCCCGGAGGCCGCGGCTGTCGTCCTCCGCCATCCCGGCATCGCTGCCGCGGCGGTTCAGGCTTCAACCGCCTCCGGCCAGGCCGGAGGTGCGGCCGAGATCCGCATCCCTGCGGCGGCCCTCGTCGTCCAGGCCGACGCTGCCGTCCGCGCGGCGGTGCTCGCCCTCGCGGCGCAGGCTGTCCTCGCGCAGCTCGTCGGGATGGATGTCGTCGTCGTGGTGCCGGTCATTCGCCGCCCCGTCCGCCCGGTCTACGTCCAGCGCGGCGTGACCCATGCCCACCACGCCTGCCATCGGAGGCGTATGCGGATTCTGCGGATTCCCGGCGAACGTCCCGATGCCGGCATGCGCCGCGTTCCATGGAAGGTCCGGGTTGCGGTCGTAGTGGCGGTAGTACTCATCCTCGGGGTAGCGGAAGATGTCGCTCACGCGGTTGTACCTGTCCTCGTCGGCGCGCACCATGACGAGCAGGTCGCCGCGCTCCAGCGCATGCTCGTAATCCTGCGCGTCCCCCTTGTCGACCCCAAGGCCGATCAGCGCCCCTACGACGCCGCCCACTGCTGCGCCGCCTGCCGCGCCGCCAATCGCCGCGACCACGGGGCCGGCCGCCAGGAAGGGCCCCACGCCCGGGATCGCCAGCACGCCCAGCGACACAAGCAGCGCGCCGATGCCGCCGAGGATCCCGCCGGTCACCGCGCCTGTCGCGGCCCCGCCGGCGGTGGACTTGGGCGATTCGGGCACTACGTCCGTCAGTTGCTGCAGGTTGCCAAACCGCTCCGGATTCTGTGCGAGCACGGAGATTTCGTCGCTCTCGTATCCCATCTCGTGCAGGCGCCGGATAGCGGAGATGACGTCGCTCTCGTTGCTGTAGACGCCAACCACCATTCTGTCTGCCATCGTTGTTCCTTCCTTTCGCGCACGCGGCGCGGCCATTCGTTCTCTTGGGGTTCGGTTAGATGATACCCTTCAGAACAAATGGAAAACATTGGACATTCCGAGGGGACGGGGCGGCAGGGGCTGCGATGCTAAGGACGGCCGGGGCGTTTGCCCACGGCCGTCAGCTTTGTACGTCGTCCGCATACGGACGGACGCGTCATCCCTGCTCTTCGGGAGGCTTTGACGGTTGCCCCTCCACCAACTGCGCCAGGGCTTCCAGCAGCGAGCGGATGAGGGCCCTGGTGTCCTCGGGCAGCGCGCCTTCCGGGGACAGCCGCTCCTTCACCCGCGAGATGTACACCTCAGGCTGCTGGACCGCGGGCATGTTGAGGTACGTGAGCATCTGCCGCAAGTGGTGGTTCGCGCCGAACGCGCCCAGCGTCCCGGTGGTCACGCTGATGATGGCGGCGGGCTTGCCGTCCCAGGCGTTCTGCCCGTACGGCCTTGAGCCGGTATCCATCGCGTTCTTCATCGCCGCGGGGAACGAGCGGTTGTGCTCCGGCGTCACCAGCAGGAACCCGTCATATCCCCTGACGGCATTCCTGAAATCCACGTAGCTTTCGGGCGGATTGCCTCGTCGTCGAACTGCTGGTTGTACAGCGGAAGCCTGCTGATATCCAGGAACTCCGCCGTGAACCCCTCGGGCAGCAGCTTGGCGGCTTCCTGCGCGACCTTCATCGAGTAGGAGCCCTTTCGCAGCGAGCCCACGATGATGCCTATCTTCCTGCCCATGGGATGGTCCTTCCTGTCGTGCATGTATTCGCGCGGCTGGTAATCCTATACCCGCATTGCTTCGATGGAAACAAAAACCCGGTGCGCAAGTGCGCTCCGGGTAATGCAAGTGATATTGTCCTGCTGTAGCGTTATCCCCCCATCGCGGCCTGCAGCGCGGTCAGGTGGGTAAGCAGCAGCGTCCGGTCCTCCAGCGTGTTGCCCGTGGCGGTCTGGATGGTGACCTCGTACCTGTCCAGGTCGCTGAACAGGGCCTGGATGGCCTCGGGCGGGATGAAGCGGCCGGCTTCGCCGAGCAGCGCCACGCTGATGGAGTTGATCTGGTCCATCGCGTAGATGTGCTGGCGGATCTGGCTGATCTTGATGAAGGAGTTGCTCTGTACGCCGCCGGAGAGCCGGTTGACCTGGCTGATGGCGTCCACGAGGTTGCTGTCGATGCGGCGGGCGAACAGGGTGTGCGCGGCGGAGCGCATGTTGACGTTGGACAGGTAGAGGTAGCCGAACGTCCCGGCGGCGATGGCCAATACGATGATGAGGGCGATGGCGGTACGGCGCATGCCCGGCGTGATGCGCGGCTCGAAAGTGGGCTTTTGCCTTAGGCGGTAATTGTTCATCCTGTCACCCCGGTGTTTTGCCGCATCATACCATGCTTTGCCCATAGGTTACAAGATTGTTACAGGCCGTTCATCCTTTGGGCGCAGGGCGTGTTATACTCACATGGCAGCGCCGGGGCGTTTCCCGTGCGCAATCAACGGATGGAGCGTGGAAGCGTTGCTGCTCAGTGCCCAGCACCTGGTCCGGCGGTTCGGGCGGTTCGAGGCCGTCCGCGGCGTCAGCTTTGAGGCTGGCGAGGGCGAGGTCTTGGGCCTGCTGGGACAGAACGGCGCGGGTAAGACGACGGTAATGAACATGCTCGCGGGGTTCCTCGCCCCAACGTCCGGGCAGGTCCTGGTCGCGGGGAAGGACGCCGCGCTGGCGCCCCTGGAGGCCCGCCGCCGCGTCGGCTACCTGCCGGAAATTCCCCCGGTATACCCGGAGCTCACGGTGAAGGAGTCCCTCGATTTCGTAAGCGAACTTCGAGGAGTGGTTCCCGCGGATCGCAAGCGCCACGCCGCGGACCTCATGGACCTCGCGGGCCTTACCGACGTTCGGGACCAGACCGCACGGAGCCTGTCGAAGGGATACCGGCAGCGGCTCGGCTTCGCCCAGGCGCTGTGCGGGAACCCCGACATCCTGCTGCTGGACGAGCCGACCGGCGGGTTCGACCCGGTGCAGGCCGCCGCGTTCCACAGGCTCATCGGGAAGCTGGCAAGGGGGAAGCTCATCATCCTCTCCTCCCACCTGCTCACCCAGGTGCAGGCGGTGTGCACCAGGGCGCTCATCCTGCGCGACGGCAGGCTCGTGTCGGACGTGAAGCTGGACGCCCGCCAGGCTGCCGTGCGCTTCCTGGTGGCGGTGGACGCGCCCGCCGCGCGCGTCCTGTCCCCCATCCGCAACCTGCCCACGGTGCGTCGCGCCAAGGTGGTATCCGGCGGGGATGCCAACGTCACCCGGCTGGAGGTGGACGCGTCCGCCGGGTTCGAGCGCGCCCTGTTCACGTTGCTCAGTGCGCTGCAGGCCCCGCTGCTGGAACTGACGCCGCTTCGCGACACGCTCGAGGAAGCGTTTTTCCGCGCATACGCCGGGGAAGGGGAAGCGAACTGATGGGCGCCGTGTTCCGCCGCGAGCTTAAAAGCTTCTTCTATACGCCCGTGGGATGGCTGTTCCTGGGCGTCTACCTCTCGCTCGCGGGGCTGCTGTTCTACCTCAACAACATCCTCCCGCGTTCCAGCGACCTGATGCCGCTTTTGGGCATGCTGGGGTACGTGTGGATGCTGCTTACGCCGATGCTCGCGATGCGGCTCACCGCCGCGGAGCGGGCCGGGATGACCGACCGGCTGCTCTACACTTCCCCCGTGCCGCTGCGGTCCATCCTGGCGGGCAAGTACCTCGCTGCCGCCGCCGTCCTGGTTGCTTCGGTGGGGTTTTCGCTGGTGTATCCGCTCATCCTGTCGTTTTACGGGCCGGTGCATCTCCCTGAAGTCCTTACGGGTTACCTGGGGCTTGCGCTGCAGGGGCTCGCGTTCCTCGCGCTGGATGCGGCGGTCACGTCGCGCGCCGCGCACGCCGCTTCGGCGGCCGCCCTGGCGTTCGGCGTCAACCTGTTTGTCTGGCTGGCCAGCCTGCTATCCACCTCGGCGGCCCTTCCCGCGTTCGTGACGGATACCGTCGCGTTCCTCAGCCTGTATGGGAGGTTCGTCCCGTTCCTGAACGCCCAGCTGAGCTTCGCCTCTGTGCTGTTCTACCTGCTGTTCATCCTGTGCATGCTGGCGGTCGCGCTGGCGGCGCAGGCGGACGAAAGGCTCGGGACGTCGTGAAGCGCAGCCTGGCACACACGCTCTTTCGCACCCGCGCGGCGAGGGTCCTCTTCCCCGTCGCCCTCGTCCTGCTGTGCGCGGCCCTCTCCGCAGCGACCGATGCCGCCGAGCGCAGGAATGCGCTGCGGCTGGATTTCTCGTTCAACGCCATCACGACCCAAAGCCGGCGCACGGAGGAAATTTTAAAGAATCTGCCCCACCCGGTGCGCGCCGTCGCGCTCTTCACGCCGGGGCGCGAGGACGCGGCATTGACCGGCCTTCTGGAGAGGTTCGCCGCCATCACCGACAAGTTCACGTGGACCAGCGATAACCTGGTCAGGAATCCCTTGCTGGCGCAGACGCTCTCCTCCT
>DATHTQ010000464.1:0-1868 GCA_035463055.1 Candidatus Limnocylindria bacterium | reverse complement strand
GGATGCCGGAACATACAAATCTCAACTCGCTAGATGCGCACCTGGATATAATCAGGACTTTCCTTCAAGTGCAGAGGCGCTCCGCGGAAGCGTTCACAACCCGATGAAGCCCAGGCCTGCCGGCGGGCCGGGCAGCCATTTCACGCACGGCAAAGGCCGTGCCGGGCAACCCGTCAGTGTTTTGCTTGCCGCTCGGTCGTGAGGATGACGCCGCCGTCGCGGCCGGATACGAGAGACGCCTTGCCTCTCAGCGTAACGGCCGTGGCGCCGCAGCTGCGCTCCTCCTCCAGGCGGAGGATCAATGCGCCGATTTCCACCGAGGCGCTGGGCTTCGGCTTGAGACCCTCACGGACGCGCCCGGACAGCCCCGCAACAACATCCGGGACGGCTCTCCTGAGGTGCAGCAGGAGCCGCCGGAAGCCGGGGTTGCGGAACAGGTTCCGGAACAGGTTCGCGAGGAGGCGGATCATGCGTTCCTTTCTGGCGGAGACTTCGCCACTGCAAGGAATATACCTCGCGGGCATCGGTACGACGATAACCGGCCCCGATGGGAGGCCGGCGAAGCGGATATGAAGCCCCTGCCGGATGCCCGGTGCGCAGCCCTATACCGTTGCAATATGAAGATTCTTGGGGGACTGGCCCTACCCCTTCACCGCCCCGGCCGTCAGGCCCGCGATGAACTGGCGGCTCATCAGCAGATACAGCGTGATGACCGGAACCGCCGAGAGCGTCAGCACCGCGAGCACCTTGGACCAGTCCGTCTGGTACTGCCCGAACAGGCGCGTCACGCCCAGCAGGAGGGTCTTTTCGCTCTCCTCGGTGATGATGATCAGCGGGAACCACAGGTCGTTCCAGAAGGGGACGAGGTTGTAGATGGCGACGGTCGCCAGCGCGGGGCGCATCAGCGGCAGCACGATGGTGGAGAAGATGCGCAGGTATCCCGCGCCGTCCATGTACCCGGCCTCGATGAGCTCGTGCGGGGTGCGGCGCATGAAGCCCGTGAGCACGAACACCGACATGGGGATGCCCATCCCCGTGTAGATGGGCACCAGCGCCCACTTGCTGCCCATGAGGCCCAGCCCCTTGACGATTTCCAGCAGCTTGATGGAGCCGATGCGGATGGGCAGCATCATGCCGGCAATCAGGAAGAAGAACATCACGGAGGACAGCTTCCCGCGCCAGTTGGACAGCGCGTAGGCCGCCAGCGCCCCAGCCGCCATGACCAGGATGAGCGACAGGGCCACGACCATGAAGCTGTTGAGGAAATACCGCAGGAAATCGCTGCTTTGCAGGATGTCCGTGTAGTTGGCCGTGTTCCACACCGCGGGCAGGCCGAACGTATTGGTGTAGATGGAGCGCCGGTCCTTGAAGGAGCCCATGATCATGACCCACAGCGGGAACAGCACCACCAGCGACCACAGGATGAGCGCCGCGTGGCTGGGCAGATGCAGGTTCATGACCCGCATCGAGCGGGCCCTGAGGGCGGCCTTCCCCTTGTTCCCTGTCGCGCTCATCGCATATCCTCTCGCCCCGTTTCCGGCGTCACGTCAATCCGTCCTTTGTGTCAGGCGCAGCGCCGGCAGCACGACGGCGGCCAGGACGAAGAAGGTCAGCGTCGCGATGGCGGCGCCCAGGCCCTGGTCCGGGATGCCGATGGGGTGCTGCCCGGCGATGCCCACGCGGTAGAACAGCGTGCCGATGATGTCGGTCGCGTAGTTCGGCCCGCCGTTGACGGTCTCCAGCGCGTACACCGCGTCGAACGCGTTGAAGTTGCTCACGAACGTGAGGATGGCGACCATCCCCGCCACGGGCTTGATGAGCGGGAGGCGGATGCGGAAGAACAGCTGCCATGCGTTCGCGCCCTCGAT
>DATHTQ010000463.1:0-1642 GCA_035463055.1 Candidatus Limnocylindria bacterium | reverse complement strand
CGTGCTGGGCACCGGCTTGGTCAGCCTGCTGGTGCGTGAGGCGCTCAACGGCGGCGTCGCGCATTCGCTCTATTACGCGCTGATGGGCCTCCCGGCGCTGGACAAATACCTGCACGGGGAGATCGTCGCGTGGGGCAGCATCCCGCAATTGCTGCTGGCGGGCGAGCGGGAGGAGGCCCTGCGACTGGCGGGGTTCCTTGACACCATCGGCATCCCCTCCACGCTGGGCGCGATGGGCGTCCCCCCGGGCGACCCCGCATTCCTCAGGCTTCTGCCGCAGACGCTGTCGCAGCCCGACATGGCGGTTACCCCCTGCCCGGTGACCCTGGAAATGCTTGCAAATGCGGTCGCGGCCGCGGAGGCCCTGGGCGAAGGGGCCTGAGGGAAAGGCGGATAGCGCGTGGCGAACTGGGAGCCGTGGCGCGGGTGCCGGCGCGTCAGCGAGGGGTGCAGGCACTGCTACATCCACAAGGGCGACGCGAAGCGCGGCGTGGACACGGGGGCCGTCGTCCGCACCGAGCGGTTCCACGCGCCCGTTGAGCGCAAGAAGGACGGGGCATACCGAATGAAGCCCGGGCAGACGGTATTCGTCTGCTTCGCGTCCGACTTCCTCATCGAGGACGCGGACGCGTGGAGGCCGGAGTGCTGGGCGATGATGGCCGCGCGGCCGGACCTGCATTTCCTGTTCCTGACCAAGCGCATCGCACGCCTGGCGGAGTGCCTGCCGCCGGATTGGGGCGCAGGGTACGACAACGTGACCGTCGGCTGCACCGTCGAGGACCAGGCCGCCGCGGACGCGCGGCTGCCGGTGTTCCTGGGCCTGCCCATCCGCCACCGCAATATCGTCTGCCAGCCGATGCTGGGGCCGATGGACATATCAAAATACCTGGACGGCGCGGAGCTGGTGGTCGCGGGCGGCGAGTCGGACCGCGAAGCGCGCCCGCTGGACTACGCCTGGGTGCTGGACCTGCGGGCGCAGTGCCTGGAGCGCGGCGCGGGCTTCCAGTTCCGCCAGTGCGGCAGCAGGTTCCTGAAGGACGGCAAGGAATACCGGCTCGGCCCCGCGCAGATGTCCGCGCAGGCGAGGAAGGCGGGGATAGACCTGCCGCCCGGAAACGCGGGCCGCTGAAGCCGTGCGGTGCTCCGTAGTGGGCAGGCGGCGCAAGGCGGCGGATTCCCTTTGAATTTTCCCGCATCGGGTGTACTATGTCCGGGTGCCGCGATATCCCGCTGCCTGCCCCATCCGGTCCGGGCGCGTGCCCGGTCCTTTTTATCCTTTTTGCCGGAGGCCCAGATGGAACTGCTGTACCTTGGCGTGACCTTCGCGGTCATCGTCACGCTGGTGTGGATGAAGCGCCCCCTGTTCCTCGCGATGGCGGCGGCGGTCGCCGCGGCCGCGGCGCTGTGGGGCGTCCCGCCCGCGGCCTGGGGCGGCATCCTCGCGCGCGGGCTGGCGGGGAAGTCCACGGTGGCGACGGTGCTGGCGTTCTACGCGATCACGCTGCTGCAGCGCATGCTGGAGGCGCGGGGCAGGCTGGTCAAAGCCGAGCGCGCCATCTCGGTTCTCACGGGCAGCCGCAGCCTCAACGTGATGGTGACGCCGTACGTCGTGGGGCTCATGCCCTCGGTCGGCGCGGTGCAC
>DATHTQ010000462.1:0-1647 GCA_035463055.1 Candidatus Limnocylindria bacterium | reverse complement strand
AGGGGGCGTGCGCGGGGTGCTCCGGCGGCTGCCAGTCCTCGTCGTCCGGGTCGAACGGGCTGTAGGGCACCGAGAACGCGACGCCGCGGTAGCGCCTGTGCAGGGAGAACTCTCCCCGCAGCATCTCGTACGCCGCGTCCTCCGCGTCCCCAGGCACCGCGAGCAGCACGACCTCCTTTAACGTCTGGCTGACGCCCAGCCATTCCAGCACCCTGGAACACGCCGTCCCCTCGCCCAGCAGCACGGTGGCGCGGCGCGCGCCCGCCCTGCGCGCGGCGTGCAGCAGCGCTTCCGCCCTGCCGCGGTTGACGATGACGAATATGCACGAGCCAGCCGACACGATTCCCTCACCCCGCGTATTCAGGCCATCCGGCCCCTGCCCCCAATGTACCACGAACCGCGCGGATATCAAACCACGCGGCGCGCGCGGCGTGGTACAATCCCGTCAACCCCAACGAACGCCGGAGGTGTCCATGCAGCTGCGAAACGTCCTGGTCAGCAGTCCCTACAAGCCCGGGCACGAGGAAGCCTTCCGCCAGTCCCTGCCCGGCGCGGCCTTCCGCTTCGCGCGCAGCGAGGAACTGGCGGAGGGCGAGTTCGCCGCGTTCGACGCGGTGGTCGGCAACCCCGGGCCGGAGGACCTTGCGAAATTCACGAACCTCAAGCTCATGCAGCTCCTGTCCTCGGGCGTGCCCGCGCATTTCCTCACGCTTCGCGACACGCGCCCGGACGCCGTGCTGTGCAGCGCCACCGGCGCCTACGGCCCCAGCATGGCGGAGCACATGCTCGCGGCGCTGCTGATGCTCGCGCGAAAATTGCACCTCTACCGCGACGCGATGCCCGAAGGAAAATGGGAGAACCGGGGAAGCGTGCGGTCCCTTCGGGGAATGCGCGCGCTGGTGGTGGGCGCGGGGTCCATCGGGACGGAATTCGCGCGGCTGATGAAGCTCATGGGCGCGTACACCGTGGGGGTGCGGCGCAGCCACGGCCCCTACGACGCGGTGTTCGACGAGATGCACACGCAGGACGCGCTGGACGAACTGCTCCCCGGGGCCGACGTCGTCGCCCTCAGCGTGCCGCACACGCCCCAGACCGCGGGCCTCATGGACGCGCGGCGCTTCGGCCTGATGAAGGAGGGCAGCTACCTGCTCAACGTCGGGCGCGGCAGCGCGGTGGACCAGGACGCCCTGGTGGACGCGCTGCGAAGCGGCCGCCTCGCCGGGGCCTCCATCGACGTCGCGGAGCCGGAACCGCTGCCTTCGGACCACCCGCTGTGGCGCGAGGAGAACCTCCTCATCACGCCGCACGTGTCCGGGTTCTGGTATCTGCACACGACGCACGACCGCGTGGTGGACATCGCCTGCCGCAACCTGCAGGCCTACCCCCACGGCCCCTACGTGAGCCGGGTGGACTACGAGACCGGGTACAGGGCCAAGGAGGATTGAGACGCACCCCAGATTCCCGCGCCGTGCAGCGGGACCCAATATGTAGGTTGCCGGCAGATGCCGCTTTCAAGGCGCATACGCGAAAACGCCGCCCTCCCGGGGCGGCGCTTTTGCGTTCTGTATCGATTATGTGTCCGCGCCCGCGTGGGCCTGCGGCAGCTTCTCGATGAGCAGGCAGCCCGGCGCGCCGGGCCCGGCGGTG
>DATHTQ010000461.1:0-1503 GCA_035463055.1 Candidatus Limnocylindria bacterium | reverse complement strand
GGCGCGTTCGCCCGGCTCTCGCTGCTGCGGGAGTTCGAGGCGCGGCGCGAGACGTTCTTCGCCCACACCGCCCGGCACCTGACGCTGGCGCTGTCCGCCGCGGGCGCGGCCGCGGTGCTGGGCGTCCTGCTGTCGTTCCTGCTGCTGCGCTTCAGGCGGCTGGAGGCGCCCGCGGTCTTCGCGGTCAACCTCGCGCAGACCGTCCCCACCCTCTCGCTGCTGGGGCTGCTGCTGGCCCTGCTCGTGTTTTTGGGGCGCGAGGGCGGCCTGCTCGGGGGCCTGGGCATCAGCGGGGTGGGCTTTTTGCCGGCGTGGATCGCGCTGGTGCTGTACGCCCTCTACCCGGTGCTCAACAGCGCGCTGGCGGGCCTGCGCATGGCGGACCCCGCCGCCCTGGACGCGGCGCGGGCGATGGGCATGGGCGCGCGGCAGGCGTTTTTTCGCGTGCAGCTCCCGCTGGCGCTGCCCCTCATCCTGGGCGGCGTGCGCACGGCCGTCACGCAGAGCATGGGCAACGCGGTCCTCGCCGCGCTCATCGGCGGGGGCGGGCTGGGCAGCCTCATCTTTTTGGGGCTGGCGCAGTCCGCGGCGGACCTGGTCCTGCTGGGCGTCGTGCCGCTCATCGCGCTGACGTTCGCGGCGGACGCGGCCTTGAAGTACCTCGAGCGCATTTCCCTCAGGAGGGCTGGGCATGATCCGGGCGGAATCGCTGACCAAAACCTATGACGGCGTGCCCGCCGTCGCGGGCGTGGACCTGCACGTGCCGGAAGGCGAGCTGTGCGTGCTGCTGGGGCCTTCGGGCTGCGGCAAGTCCACGCTGCTGCGCCTGCTCAACGCGATGGTGCCCGCGGACTCCGGCACCGTGCGCATCGCCGGGGAGGACATCCGGGGCGCCGCGCCGGAGCGCCTTCGCCGCGGCATCGGCTACGCGGTGCAGAACGTGGGTCTGTTCCCCCATTACACGGTGGGCAGGAACATCGCCGTCGTCCCGGAGCTGCTCCGCTGGCCCAAAGAGCGCGTCCAGAAGCGCGTGTCCTTCCTGCTGGATCTGATGGGCCTGCCCAAGCACTTCGCTGGCAAGTACCCGCGCGAGCTCTCCGGCGGCGAGGCGCAGCGCGTCGGCGTCGCTCGCGCGCTGGCGGCGGACCCGCCCATCCTGCTCATGGACGAGCCGTTCGGCTCCGTGGACCCGATGGGAAGGGACCGCCTGCAGCGCTCCTTCGCGCACATCCACAGGACGCTCCGCAAGACCGTGCTGTTCGTGACCCACGACGTGTCCGAGGCGCTGCTGCTGGGGGACCGGATCCTGCTGATGCGGGCTGGGCGCATCGTGGGCGCGGGCACCCCGGCGCAGATGGTGTTCCGCGCGGGGGACGAGTTCAGCCGCTCGTTCTTCGGGTCGGAGGTGGCGCTGCGCCTCCTCTCCCGCCACCGCGCCGGGGAGGCATTTTCGCCCGGGGAAGCCGGGGACCCGGGCTGCGCCGTCGCGGCGGAGGCGTCGCT
>DATHTQ010000460.1:0-2256 GCA_035463055.1 Candidatus Limnocylindria bacterium | reverse complement strand
ACGACCGCGCTGTTCGACGACAAGTACGAGCTGCTGCACGACCGCATCGACCTCATGGCCGTGCGGCCCCTCACCGAACAGGAGAAATTCGTGCGCGGCTCCACCGCGCTGCTGGACGCCGTGGGCCGCACCATCGGGAAGATCCAGCGCGCCCAGGACCATACCGCCACGGGGTACAGGGCGGCGAAAGTGGTGTTCGTCATCATCACCGACGGCATGGAGAACGCGAGCCGCGAGTTCACCTACGCCCACGTCAAGGAGCTCATCAACGAGCGCAAGGCCGGGGGCGGCTGGGAGTTCGTCTTCCTGGGCGCGAACATCGACGCGGCCGCGGAGGCGGGGCGCATGGGCATCGCGCCGGACCGCGCGCAGAACTTCCACGCCGACGCGCAGGGGACCGAGGCGGTGTACAATGCGATGTCGGAATCCATCCAATCGTACCGCAGCGGCCCCCGGCCGCTGGGAGCGGAGTGGAAGGAAAAAATCAACCGGGACTACGAGGGCAGGAAGAAGAAGCGCTGACAGCCCCGTGGCGCCATGCCGCGGCTGTTCATGATACGACCGGGCACAACCAAATAGGGCAGCGGACCCAGGGCTGTCAGCGCGACAACAAAATACGGAAAAGTGAATAGGCAAACGAACGAAGAGCCGGGAAACCCCGGCTCTTCCATATGCACTGCCCTGCGCGGCTTGGCGCGGCACCGTTCCAGCGGTTGCTCCGGCTCAGTCGATGGCCCCCAGATAGTCCTCCATCATGTACCCGGAGTGGCCTTCCCACTCCACCCGCGCCCAGCCGTTCCCGCGCTCCAGCACGACGACGTGGTTGCCCGAGGGCACGGTGGTGTAGACGACGGCCTGGCGGCCGGGCTCCGCGCGCAGGCGCACGTTGGCTTCGCGGGCCGGGTCCACGCTGACGACGGGGACGAGCGTGCCCAGGTTGCGCCCCGGGAACTCCTCCCGGAGGTGCTGGGTGAGCACGTAGCCCTCACGCCCCTCGAATCGCACCAGGGAGAACGCCTCCGACTTCGCCAGCAGCAGCACCGCGTGGCCGCTGCCCACGGTGCCCAGCGCGTCGGTGCGCGTGCTCATCCCGCTGCGCAGCGTCAGCCTGCCGCCCGGGGCGGTCACCACCGCGATGCCCGGCTGGGGCGAGCCGAAGGAGAAGCCCAGCGCGTAGGTGGGAACCCATCCCGTCTCCGCCCCGGCGCGCACCTGGCTCCAGGTCACGCCCAGGATGACGAGGTCGAGCACCTGCCCCGGCTCCAGTTCGGCCAGGATGGGCGCCTCGGTGGAGGGCATCCCGAACAGGGACGTGCCCTGCGGGTCGGTCACGATGGCGAGATTGTCCAACTCCGCTTCAGGCGCGGGCATGTCCCCCTCGGGGATGGGCGCGCGGGTCGCCGGCGGGGTGGGCGACAACGCCGGGTCCGGCGAGGAAATCTCCGCCGTTGCCTCCGGCCCCAGCGCGGGGATGGGCGCCGGGACCTGCGTTTCCACGGGGGCGGGGGATTCCACCGTGAAGGTGGGCGCGGGCGGGGTCTGCGTGGCCGAGAACTCGGCGTCCGTCACGGCGGGCGTCCCCGGCGGGGCCGGCATCTCCCGCACGGAATACTCGGCGTCCGTGGCGGAAGCGTGCCCGACCGACGCCAGCGGCAGGACGGCCAGCAGCGCGAGCGCCAGGGCCAGGGCGAACCTTGCGCGTATCATGGAAGCCTCCTTCGGTGCCGCCGCGGGTCTACGCGGCCACACGATGATGATACCCGCGCGGGACTGCCGGCGCGGGCGGGATCCGCCCGGAACAGAAAGCCCGTCACGCATCCATCGCGACGGGCACCCGCTGCGCCAGGACCGGGAGCGCCATGGGCCGGTGTCGCAGCGCGCCCTTCCTGTCGCGAAGCTCCGCGAAGTCGTCCATGATGGAGCAGATGAAGTCCAGGTCCTCCTCGTCGCACTCCCCGAGCTGGGACAGCGGCATGTCCCCGGAGGCGACCCTGGCGAGGTCGTACAGGCGGACTTCATCAAAATCGCCGTTGCTGGTTCTGATGGACATACGTTATCCCTCCTGATGCGGGAATTCTACCCCCGGCAAAATCGCCATAATCACCGTGACGGCAATTCGACAAAACTAAATATTTGTGTCATATTTCTGACACAAAATCACGGTGTGACGGACGGTAATATGGGATTCGGCGGCAAGAATCATGCGGCGGTCTGTTGGGAGGCGCGAGGTTTGCGGATATGGGTATACGGGGTCCG
>DATHTQ010000459.1:0-5723 GCA_035463055.1 Candidatus Limnocylindria bacterium | reverse complement strand
AGCAGCGCCGGGTAGAACCCCGGCACCCCGCGCTTTTTTCGCAGACCCTCGCCCAGCGCGCGCCCCGCCTCCCGCGACAGCGCGGCCACATCCCCCGCGTCCCACAGCAGCAGCGCGCGGCGCATCGATGGCAGCTCATCGTCCGACGCCTCGCGGGCGTGGGGGAGCAGGATGGCCGCCAGGCCGGGCCCCGGCTTCCGCCGCGGCAGGGACGCGAAAAACGCGCGGAAGCGCGCGGGGGAGAAGTCCATGCGGCACAGGCCGCCATTTGCCTCTGCAGTCCAGCCGGACTGCGCCAGGCGCTCCAGCAGCCGCGCGGCCTGCGCGGGCGCGCGCGCGGGGAAGTCGCTGACGAACAGGGCCTGTTGGGAGCGGTCGCGCCGGATGAATCCGGCGCTCCCGATGATCTCCCTCAGTTCGCCCGCCGCGGCGTCAAGCCCGCGGGTTGGGGTTGTTGAACTCGAACGCGATGTCAAGGTTGTGCACGGAGGTATAGCGCCCCTGGATGTCCAGCTGGTACCTCAGGCTCACCTCGCCCCCGCGCCCGTCCTGGACGCTGTAGTCCACCTTCGTGGGGAATATGCCCATGGCCAGGTCGCCAAACGGGGTGTGGTAGCTTCCCTCGTAGCGCCGGCCTTCCTGGAACACCAGATCGCTGTTGAACGTTCCCTTGCGGGCGACGGTCACCACGCCGTCCCCCATGGTCATCGTGATGTCATGCTTCTCGCTGCTGTCGGCCTGGCGCTCGGTATAGCGCAGCTTCCACAGCTTGGGGCTGCCGGAAAGGGTTCCGAACGTGGTCAGGCGCATGGCCTCGTCGTCTTCGTTGCGGTTGTGCGCCACTCCCGTCACGGTCAGCTTGACCGGTTTGTTCTTCAATCCCGACACCTCCTCTGGCCTCGCGGCCGATTACCTATTATATCATACCCCCGGGTTTTTGGCATTCCGGGCGGGGCTGGGGGTATACTGCCGGCGTGGGGAGGGGAGAAGCGATGCGGAAGCGCCTGGGGATAATGGCCGTTGTCCTTGCGCTGTTTTTCGCGCTTGGCTGCGCCGCCTCCCCGGAGCCGGAGGGCCTGCGCGAGGCGTTCCGCGACGCGGCGTTCCGGGCGGAGTACGACGGCGGCGACGTGGACATGCTGCGCCGGTGGGAGCGGCCCCTTGCCGTCTGGATCGGCGGCGACGCGACGCCGGAGGACATGGAGGGGCTGCGGGAGTTCGTGGCGCAGCTCAACGCCAACGTCCCCGGCCTGCCGGGGGTGTCCGTCGCGCAGGACAAGTGGAAAGCCGACGTGCGGATCACGCTGGCGCCGCTGCGCCGCCTGCCGGACGTCCAGCCCGGCTACGTCCCGGGCAACTGGGGCTTCTTCCATTTCACGTACGACGACTACGGGGCCATCCTGGAGGGCGACATCTCCGTCGCCTCCGACGTCACCACCCAGGCGGAGCGCGACCACCTCATCCGCGAGGAGCTGACCGGCGCGCTGGGCCTCCCCAACGACCTGGACGGCCACCCGGACAGCATCATCCATGCCGCGTGGACGACCACGCGCGAGCTGAGCGAACTGGACTGGGCGCTGCTGGGCCTGCTGTACGACCCGCGCCTCGCGCCCGGGATGACCTGGCTTGAGGCCGCGCGGGCGCTGGGCTGGGAATAGCCCGGCCCCGGACTTGCGCCCCCGCCCCACGGGCGGGGATTTCTTTACGCATTTGTTACGGCGTGCTATACTCACCCCGGACGCACCCGGCGGAGGTTCTATGGCGCTCATCGACGTCATCAACGACAAAAAGCACGGACGGGCCCTGACGCGGGAACAGCTTCGCGAATTCGCGGATGCCGCGGCCGACCCGAATGCGCCGGACTACCAGCTGGCCGCGCTGCTCATGGCGGTGCGACTGATGGGCATGACGCCGGGGGAGACCGCGGAACTGACCCAGGCCATGGCCGAAAGCGGCCACATGCTCCGCCCGGACCCGGCATTGCGCTCCGTGGACAAGCACTCCACCGGCGGCGTGGGCGACACCACGACGCTCATCCTCGCCCCCCTGGTCGCCGCCTGCGGGGGCACCGTCATCAAGATGTCCGGGCGCGGGCTGGGCCACACCGGGGGCACCATCGACAAGCTCGAGAGCATCCCCGGTTTCCGGACCGACCTCCCCGAGGAGGAGTTCCTGCGCATCGCCCGCGAGGTCGGGTGCTGCGTGGTCGGGCAGAGCGGGGAATTGGCCCCCGCGGACAAGCGCCTCTACGCGCTGCGCGACGTGACCGGCACCGTGGACTCCATCCCCCTCATCGCCTCCTCCATCATGAGCAAGAAGCTCGCGGGCGGCGCCTCCGGCATCGTGCTGGACGTCAAGGTGGGCTCCGGCGCGCTGATGAAGACGCTGGAGGAGTGCCTGGAGCTCGCCCGCGCGATGGCCGACATCGGCCGCAGGGCCGGGCGCAGCATGGCGGCCCTGGTCACCGGCATGGACGAGCCGCTGGGCAATCTGGTCGGCAACGCGCTGGAGGTGCGGGAGGCCATCGACGTGCTGGCCGGGCGCGCGGGCGGCCCGCTGCTGGAGGTGTCGCTGGAGCTGGGCGCGCTGATGCTCACCCTCGCCGGCAGGGCGGCGGACGCCGCCGCGGGCCGCGCGATGCTGGAGGAAGCGCTTTCCTCGGGCCGCGGGCTTCAAAAGCTGGAGGAGATGGTCACGGCCCAGGGCGGCGACGCCCGCGTGTGCCGCGACCCGGGCCTGCTGCCCCAGGCCCCGGCGCAGACCCCCGTCCCCGCGCCCAAAAGCGGTTACGTCGCCCGCATGGACGCCGAGCGCATGGGCCTAGCCGCCCGGGAACTGGGCGCGGGGCGCGTGCGCAAGGAGGACGCCATCGACCCCGCGGCGGGGTTCGTCCTCATGAAGCGCATCGGGGACCGGGTGGAGGAAGGCGAGCCCTTCGCCGTCCTGCACCACAGGAGTTCCGCCCCCGCGCGCACCGCCGCGGACATGCTCGTTTCCGCCCTTACCATAGACGACCGCCCCCCATCCCCCGCGCCGCTCATCCGCGCGCGCATCCTGCCGGACGGAAAGGAAATCCTCGCATGAAACGATTCGGGTGGACCGCCCTGCTGCTGGCCCTGATGCTCGTCCTGCCCCTGGCCGCCCCCGCCGAGACCGCCGCGCCGGAGGCGGAGGCCCCGCAGGCCGACAACTACTTCCTCTCGCGCGCCTACACCAACCTGGACGGCACGCCGTTCGACGTGTCCGCGCTCCAGGGCAAGCCGCTCTTCCTCAACATCTGGGCGACCTGGTGCCCGCCGTGCGTGGCGGAGATGCCCCACCTGGACGAGCTGGCGAAGGAGTATGAGGGCCGCATCGCCATCATCGGCCTGCACAGCGAGGGCATGACCGTGACCGCGGGCGAGGGCTTCATCGCCAACGACGAGGCCAACGAGGCGGCGATGGCGCTCAGGGACCAAATGGGCCTCACCTACCCGCTGCTCAACCCCGACGCGTCGCTCTTCTACGTGATGAACAGCGACGACTACGGGCTTCGCATCCAGGCGGTGCCGACGACCTGGCTCATCGACGGCCAGGGGTACGTGCGCCAGGTGCTGGAGGGCGCGGCGGACAAGCAGGGGTGGACCGACATCATCGAGGAGTTCCTGAACATGCTGGAGCAAGAGGATGCCGCGCCGCAGGGCTGACCTCCGCTGGCTCGTTATCTTTGTGCTGGGCGCGGTCCTGCTGGTGGGCGGGGTGTGGCGCGGCGAGGCGCTGGTCGTGCTGAGGAAGGCCGTGCGCGTCTGCCTGGAGTGCATCGGCATTGGCTGAGCGCGCAAGGGGCAAACGCGTGCGCGGGCGCCGCGCCGTCCAGCTGTTCGTCGCCGCGGCGTCCAATTCGTACGTCACGGGGTTCGCCGCGGGGAAGATCTACGGCGGCGACCTCAAGGCGCTGTGCCACCCGGGGCTGAACTGCTATTCGTGCCCGGGGGCGCTGCTCTCGTGCCCCATCGGCGCGCTGCAGGCGGTCATCGGCAGCCGCGCTTTCTCGCTGTCGCTGTACGTGTTCGGGTTCCTGCTGGTGGTGGGTGCGGCGCTGGGGCGGTTCGTCTGCGGCTTCCTGTGCCCGTTCGGCCTCATCCAGGAACTCCTGCACAAGATCCCCTTCCCCAGGAAGGTCCGCACCTTCCGGGGCGACCGGCCCCTGCGGTACCTCAAGTACGGGGTGCTCGTGGTCATGGTCATCCTGATGCCCATGCTGCTGGGCGGCGCCGGGGGAGAGGCCTCGCCCGCGTTCTGCAAGTACGTCTGCCCCGCCGGCACGCTGGAGGCCGGCATCCCGCTGGTCTTCTTCTCGCCCGCCCAGGGGGCGCAGCCCCCCGCGGCCCCGCTGCCCGGCGGCCCGGTCGTGCGGCTCGACCCGCAGGCGCAGGCCGCGCCCCGGTTCCGCACCGGCACGCTGTTCGCCGTCAAGATGGCCATCCTCGCCCTCACGCTGCTCTCGTGCGTGGTGGTCTGGAGGCCGTTCTGCCGCTACCTCTGCCCCCTGGGCGCGGCGTACGCCGTGCTCAACCCGGTGTCGCTGTACCGGCTGCGCTTCCAGGAGGGCCGGTGCGTGGGCTGCGGGGTGTGCGCGCGCGCGTGCGGCATGGCCCTGGACCCGACGGTCGAGACCAACCACCCGGAGTGCGTGCGCTGCGGGGTATGCGTCAACGCATGCCCCACCGGCGCGCTCTCCATGGGCTTCGGGGGAGCCGCCCGCGTCCCCGCGCCCGGAAAGGAAACCGCATGAAACGCACCCTTGCCGCCCTGACGGCCCTGTGCCTGCTGCTCGCCACCGGCGCCTTCGCCCAGGAGGGGCCCGGTCCGCTGACGCTGGCGGAAATCGAGCAGTTCACCCAGGCGCTGCTGCTGCGCGCCATCGCGGACGGCCTCACGCCAACGGAGCAGGACGGCGTGTACGCCGCCCGGGGGAACGGGTACGAGGTGCTGCTGGCCAGCCCGGACCTCAGCCGCGACACCCAGGTGCTGGGCGCGGCGGTGTCCGACGCAGCGGAGGAGGGCGAGGAATCCGCCCTGCCGCGCGGCATCGACGTCGGGATGCCCGCGGGCGCCCTGCTGGCGCTGTTCCCCGGCGACAACCCGGGCCTGGCCGGCACCCGCGGCGCCGCGGTGCTCTACATCCGGGGCGCGCTGCCCGGCGGGGCGCAGGCGGGGTTCGTGGTGCGGGACGGGCAGGAGCCGCTGCTCATCGAGTTTGACGTGTATTCCGCGGTCCCCGGCGGGGTCGCCCGCGCGGGGATGCAGTTCACGCTGGAGGATGGGGCGCTGGCGGCAGCGCGCGCCTTCGCCGACGCGGCGCCCCTGAGCATGGAGGAGGCCGCCGCGGAGCTGGAGGCGCTCTCCGCCCTGCAGGAGGAGGCCGGCTACGCGGACCTCGCGGGCGATGAGGCGCTGCCGCTCTCGCGCGAGGACATGGTCCTGGCGGGCGTGGACTTCTTCGAGGCCGACGCCGCGGGCCTGTCCGCCGCGCTGGGCGCGCCGGGGTCGTCGGACGCCGCGAAGGACAGCGACGGCGCGGAACTGGTGACCCTGCAGTGGGACGGCGTGGAGGCAGTGCTTCGCCGCATGGGCGGGGACGAGCGCGCCGTGCGCCTCACGGTGACCGGCCGCCGGTTCGACGGGCCGCGCGGGATTCGCGTGGGCGACACGCTGGCGACGGCCATCGGCCGCTTCGCGCA
>DATHTQ010000458.1:0-2957 GCA_035463055.1 Candidatus Limnocylindria bacterium | reverse complement strand
TGGCGTCCCACTCGGCACGCGCGGTGTCGTACTCGGTGCGCAGCGCGTCCCGCTCGGCGGTAAGCTCCGCGACGCGCGCGTCCAGCTCGTCGATGCGCGCCTGGGCTTCGGGGGAGATGCCCGCGGCGGCGGCTTCCAGCTCGGCGCGGTCGGCGTCCCAGCCGATGCGCGCGTTGTCCCAGTCGGCCCGCAGCGCGTCGCGCTCGGCAGTCAGGTCCACGACGCGGGCGTCAAGCTCGTCGATGCGCGCCTGGGCCTCGGGGGATATGGCCGACGCAGCGGCGAGGGTCTCGTTGCGGGCGGCCTCCAGTTGGGCGTTGAGGTCGTTGACCTGGGCGTTAAGCGAGTCGATCTGCGCCTGCGCCTCGGCGGGCACGACCGCGGCGGCCCTCTCCACCTCGGCCCACGCCCTCTCGGCGTCCGCCTTGGCGGCTTCCAGCTGCGCGTTCACGTCGTCCACCCGCGCCTGCATCTCCTCGACCCTGGCGTTGGCCCCCGCCTCGGAATTGCGGGCGAGCTCCAGGTCCGCGGTGAGCTGGGCGACCTGCGTGCTCAGCTCGTCCATGCGCGCCTGCGCGTCGGCGGGTACGGTCTGCGCCGCGATCCGGGCCTCGGCCCTCGCGGCCTCCAGGTCGGTGTTGAGCTGGGCGACCTGCGCGTTCAGGTCGTCCACCCGCGCCTGGAGAGAGTCCCTCACGCCTTCGAGCTCGGTGGCCAGCGCGGCGGCGGCTTCGGACGCCTGGGCGCGCGCGGCGAGCTCGCTGCGGGCGGCCTCCAGGTCGGCGGCCATCGCGTCCGCGCTCTGCTGCGCCGCGGCCAGCGCCGCATCGGCGGCCTGCTTCTCGGTGCGCAGGGCCTCCAGCGTCATCTCGAACCCGGACGCGCGGTCGTTGGCCCCGGCCAGCGCGGTCTCATGCTCGGCCAGGGCGGCCGCATGCTCCGCGCGCAGTTTGTCGAGCTCGGACTGCAGGGTGCTAGAGCGGGCAATCGCTTCGCTGGCCTCGCCCTCCGCGGCGGCTGCCGCGGCCTGCAGGTCCGCGTTCGCGGTGTCCAGCAGGCCCTGCATCTCAGCCACCCTGGTGTCGGCGTCCGCCGTCGCGGCGGCGAGCTGGTTCTCCAGCTGCGCGACGCGCGCGTTGACGTTGGCCAGCTGGGTGTCCGACTGGTTCTTCTGGTTGATCAGGACGCCGATGGCGATGGCGGCCGCAACAACCACTACGGCGAGAATGATCGCAAGTTTCCTCATCCTGTCCTCCTCGTTCCAACTGGATTATTTCGGGGCCCGCGGTTCCGCCCCCGCCAGCCGCTCCAGCAGCGCCTCGTCGTACCCCGCCACCACGGTGTTCCCGGAGCGGGTGAGCGGCGACTTGAGGAAACGGGGGTTCTCCAGTACATACCCGATGATGGTCTCCATATCGCTCGTGTATGCAACCGGATGGGATTTTACCCGGACGTCCTCCAGGTCCAATGCGATGCGGGGGCCGGGCCCGCGCACGAGCAGCTCCGCCTCCCTCCTTCCAAGCCGGTGTCTCTTCAGGTCCACGGACTGAAAGGCGACGCGCCGTTCCTTGAAGAAGCGCTCGACTTTCTGGGTATCGAAGTTCATCTTGTGCCAGTATACCTGGATTGGCATGCTCAGGCTTCCTTGAGGGCCTCGAACGGCAGCGCCAGCTTGTTGGTCCCGTCGGACCACAAGCGCTCCAGGCGGTAGTGGGCGCGCTCCTCGGGCTTGAATATATGGACGATGACGCTGAGGTAGTCCAGGACGATCCAGGTCCCCTGGTCCTTCCCCTCGACGCGGCGGGGGGTGCGGCCCTGTTCCAGCAGCTTCTCCTCCAGGTGGTCCGCCAGCGCCTTGGCCTGGATGGTGCTGCGGGCGGTGGCGATGACGATGTAGTCGCAAAGGACGGTCAGGTGCGCGACGCGCAGCGCGGTGATGTCTTCCGCCTTCTTGTCGTAGAGCAATTGGGATATGTCCAGCGCAAGGTGTTCCTCTCCCATAGATTGTCCCCTTTCCCGTGTATTCGTCGCGCTCGCGCGCGGTGTGTGGTTGGTCATGTCTCCGGCCAGTCGGGGCCGTCCGCGACGCGGCGCTGCAGGTCCGCGATGGCCTGCGCCGACAGCGGGCTGTTCGCGCCGCCCTTCTGGCGCACGAAGTCCTGGGTGCCCACCAGCGACGTCAGCGCGGCCAGGCGCAGGTCCTGCGCGGCCTGCCGGCGGATGCGCCCCACGCCCGCGTAGTCGCGCGAGGGCTCGACCGCGTCGGCCACGAAGAGCGCCAGCTCCAGCATGCTCATGCCGGCGCGGCCCGTCGTGTGGTAGCGGATGGCGTTGAGCACGTCCTCGTCCGCCACGTTGTAGCGCACCCGCGCGAGGTGCGCACCGACCAGGCCGTGCAGCAGCGCGTTGCTGGAGAGGACCATCGGGTCGTCCGACAGCCGCGCGCCCCGGCAGATGGCCTGCAGGCGCGGCATCTCCATGCACTTCGCGCAGTCGTGCAGGATGGCGGCCACGCTCGCCTTCTGCATCGGGATGCCGTGGGCGCGGGCGAGGCGCACCGCGGTGGCGCGCACGCCCAGCGTATGGCGGAAGCGCCCCTCGCTCATGGCCTTGCGGACCATGGAAGCGTAGTCCGCCTGGTAGAGGCCGTGCATGGCGATGTATTCGGCGACCCCGGCGGGGAGGAAGCGCGGCGCGTCCTGCAGCAGGCGCAGCTGCGCGCGCACGAGGCCCGAAGTGGTGTGCACGGGCCCCTCGGGCACGACGTAGGCCCTGGCCCCGCGCTCGTTGACGAACCGCGTGAGCGCCTCGGCGTGGTAGCCGGGCCGCGGGAACACCGCGAACTCGCACAGCCCGAACAGCGCCTCGGCCTCCCGCCACGACGGCACGTCGGACAGCTTGTCCGCCCCCACGAGGTAGACCATCCCCGCGCCCGGGAACAATGCCTGCGCCGCGCG
>DATHTQ010000457.1:0-11771 GCA_035463055.1 Candidatus Limnocylindria bacterium | reverse complement strand
TACACCGGTGCGATGGCGTCGAAGACGCGTCCGGCGTCATTGTCCCCCATGCAGGGCTCCTTTCCGGGCAGCAGCCGACAGAAAGCTTGTACGCAGCGGGAAAGGTGCTAAGGCATCAAACAGCGGAGCGTGCTTGGTCTGCCGAAACCTTGACGCCTTTACACCGCCCTGCGCAGTTTGTCCGTGAGGTCCGCCTTTTCCCAGGGCAGGTCGAGGTCGGGCCGTCCGAAGTGGCCGTACGCGGCGGTCTGGCGGTAGATGGGGCGGCGCAGGCGCAGCGTGCGGATGATGCCGTCCGGCGTGAAGTCGATGTGGTCCTGCAGGACCTTCGCGATCACGTCGTCCGGGACGGTGCCCGTGCCGAACGTGTCCACCGCGAAGCTCAGCGGGTGCGCCACGCCGATGGCGTAGGCGAGCGACACCTGGCACCGCTTCGCCAGGCCCGCTGCCACCGCGTTGAGGGCGGCGTAGCGCGCGATGTCGGCGCCTGAGCGGTCCACCTTCGTCGGGTCCTTGCCGGAGAAACTCCCGCCGCCGTGGGGGATGAAGCCGCCATAGGTGTCCACGATGATCTTGCGTCCCGACAGCCCGCTGTCGCCCGTGGGTCCGCCGATGACGAACCGGCCCGAGGGGTTCACGTAGAAACGCGTGTCCGGGGTGACCAGCGCTTCCGGCAGGATCTCGTCGAAGATGCGCGCCTTGACCTCGCGGCTGATTTCCTCCTGGGACACCCAGTCACGGTGCTGCGTGGAGATGACAACGCCCGTAATGGCCTTGGGCTTCCCGTCTTCGTAGGAGATGGTGACCTGGGACTTGCCGTCCGGCAGCATCCAGGGCGCTTCCCCGGACTTGCGCAGGTCACCCATCGCCCGGCTGAGGCGGTGGGCCAGCGCGATGGGCAGCGGGAGGTATTCGCGCGTCTCGTCCGACGCGTAGCCGAACATCATGCCCTGGTCCCCCGCGCCGGTGGACTGCGGGTGAGCGCCGGGCCCGCGCGTCTCCATCGCGTGGCTGACGCCCTTCCCGATGTCGGGGGACTGCTCGTGCACGGCGGTGATGACCGCGCAGGTGTTGCCGTCAAAGCCCGTCTCGGCGCTGTTGTAGCCGATGTCCAGGGCGACCTGGCGCGCGATGTCACCGATGGGCACGTAGGTCTGGGTCGTGATTTCCCCCATCACGAGGATGAGCCCCGTCGTCGCGCACGTCTCGCACGCGACGCGGGCCTGCGGGTCCTCCTGCAGGATCGCGTCCAGCACCGCGTCGGAGATCTGGTCGCACAGTTTGTCCGGGTGCCCCGAGGTCACGGATTCCGAGGTGAAAAGCCTTTCCATACCAGCCGTAGTTCCCTTTCCGCAAAAACGAGCGCTTTCTTTCGATAAGCGCTCGTGTTGGCTTATCTTCGCGGCTTGCGCCGCCTGGATTTGGCACCTTGCTTCCGCAGGCTGCCGGGCTTCATCGGGCCAGTCCCTCCGCCGCTCTTGATAAGCGTATTCAATTGCGCCCATCATACCCCGCCACCGGGGTAAAGTCAAGATTGACAGGCGGGGGGCCGCGGGGTAGGCTGTGTGGGGCTTTTGCGGGAGGTTTGCATGCTGTTCATCGGGATTTGCGGGGCATCCGGGTCCGGAAAGACGACGCTGGCGCAGGAGCTGGTGCAGGCCGTCGGGG
This sequence comes from Candidatus Limnocylindria bacterium, assembly GCA_035463055.1. Lineage (GTDB taxonomy): Bacteria > Bacillota > Clostridia > Christensenellales > Aristaeellaceae > UBA6115. The sequence continues at coordinate 10,103 of DATHTQ010000457.1, read as the reverse complement.
TGCCCAGCACCGTGCTCAAGCAGGACGCGTACTACCTGGACTTCCCCGGCACCACGCTCGCGGAGCGCGCCCGGATGAACTACGACGAGCCGGGCATCTTCGACCACGACCTGCTGCTGGCAGACGTAATGGCGCTGATGGAAGGACGCCCGGTCAACCGCAAGGCGTACGACTTCACGCAGTATCAACGGGACGACCGGAAGGACCTCATCGCCCCCGGCCGGGTGCTCATCGTCGAGGGCATCCACGCCTTCTACGACGACAGGCTGTGCGAGCGGATGTTCCTGAAGCTCTACATCAACGTCGAGCCGGACATCTGCCTGCTGCGGCGCATCAACCGCGACTTCAAGGAGCGCGGGCGCACCATCGACAGCATCACCGGGCAGTACCTGGAGACCGTGAAGCCGATGTACGACAAGCACATCCGGGGCTACATCAACAAGGCGGACGTCATCGTGACCCGTGGCGGGAAGAACGCGCGCATCGTCGAGATCCTCGCCGGGTACCTGCGCGACCAGCTGCTCGGGTGACGGCCTCGCCGTAGCGGGAATTGCGGTGCCAGGCCACGCAAAATTTGTAAACCTGGCCCCGGTGTGGTAGAGTAATGGAAGCGAAAGGCCCTTTCTGCGCGCGGGGGCAAGGTTTTGCCCCCAGGGCGCGTTACCATAATGACGGGGGCCCGGCGCGCGGACAGCACAACCGGGGCAGCCCGGGGAGGGATAGGCATGGAACGGAAGAACGCAAGGAAATGGCTGGCGGCCGCGGCGCTGCTGCTCATCGCGGCGCTGCTCGCGGGCTGCACCGCCACGCCGGACAATACCGGCAATTCCGGGAACAACAACAACCAGGACATCATCCCGTTCCCGATCCGCAGCCCCGGGGTCACCGGCGCGCTGACGCCTACGCCGACCATCGGCGCCATCATCAACCTGCCCACCGGCACCCCGCAGGCGGGCCAGCCCACGCAGGGCATCTGGGGCAACATCCTGGGCACGAACCCGCTGTTCCTCACGCCGAGCCCCACGGTGTGGGGCGGCGTCATCGTGCTTACGCTGACGCCGGGCGTGCCCACGCCGACGCCCACCAGCAGCGTCCTGCGCCTGGGCAGCACGGGCCCCGCGGTGCGCGCGGTGCAGCAGCGCCTTCGTGACCTCGGTTACGCCATCGGCGCCGTGGACGGGGATTTCGGCACCGCCACCGAGAGCGCGGTCAAGGCCTTCCAGGAGCGCAACGGCCTGACGGCGGACGGTATCGTCGGCACGGCGACGCTCAACCGCCTCAACAGCAATTCCGCCCTTCCCCCGCGCCCGACGCCCACGCCCACCCCCCGGCCCACGCCGACCCCGCGCATCAACGAGAACGTGTTCCTCAAGCTGGGCGCCACCGGCAGCGAGGTGCGGACCATGCAGGCGCGTCTCATCGAGCTCGGATACCTCATGGGCCAGCCCAACGGCCGCTTCGACGAAATGACCGAGGCGGCGGTATACGCCTTCCAGCAGCGCAACACCTCCTATTCCGACGGCATCGCTGGCCCGCTCACCCTGCAGAAGCTGTACTCCTCCTCCGCCAGGGGCACCAGCACCCCGCAGGGCATCATCGGAACGTCGCTGCAGCGCGGCGTGATGGATTCGCCCGCCGTGCGCCGCATCCAGACCCGCCTGCGCGAGCTCGGGTTCTACAGCGGCGGCATCGACGGGGACTTCGGCGCCAGCACGGAAGCCGCCGTCAAGGCGTTCCAGAGCGCCAACGGCCTCACGCCGGACGGCAGGGTCGGCGCGGAGACCTACAGCCGTCTGTTCGGCTCCGGCGCCAACGGCCCCGGCCGCACCGCGACGCCCCGCCCCGGCGTCACCCCCGTCCCCACGCGCATCCCCAACTACGTCGTCGTGACGCCGCATCCGGACGGGCTGTACGTCACCCTGCGCGAAGGCAACAGCGGCGAGCTGGTCCGCGCACTGCAGCAGGCGCTGAAGAACCAGGGCTACTTCAGCCTTGAGGTGGACGGCCTGTTCGGCTTCGGGACGACCGAGGCGGTCAAGACGTTCCAGCGCGCCAAGGGCCTCTCGGCGGACGGCCTCGCCGGCCCCGCCACGCAGCGCATCCTGTTCGAGGGCAACTTCCCGTCGGGGTCGTAAGCGGGCATATACGGGATTCAGGCAAAGGACAAGGGACGCGGCTCACCGCCGCGTCCCTTTCGCATACCCGCTTTAGGTGCTTGCCCGGCTACCCGAATGCCAGGCCTCCAACAGCCAACTTAGCTAGAAAACCAGCGTCTGCCCGCCGGAGAGGCCGCGGACCTGCCCGCCCAGGCGCGCCTGCAGCCCCTTGAGGGAGGCCTCACCTGTGCAGTGGCAGGTGTACGCCGCCGCGCCGGACTGGGCAATCGCCGCGGCTGCCGCGTCCAGCACGTGCGCGGCGGCGGGTCCGTCCGTGTGGGAGAGCAGGTGGAACCCTCCGATGATGGCATCGGGCCAACGGCCCGTCTTCTCATGGTAGTTGCGCAGGATGTTGCCGATGCCGTGGTGGGAGCAGGCGGTGAGCAGCAGCGCCTTGCCGCCTTCCCGGACTTCCGCGACCTGCTCGTGCGCGAAGGCGTCCGGGACCAACTCCCCGTCATGCTCCGTCAGCAGGCCGCGGTTGGTTTCCGGGACCGGCTCATCGTTCACGAAGTCCGAATACAACGTGACCCCCTGGGCGATTTCCATACCGTCCGTGGCGAACACCACGCGCGGCGAGCCCTCGATGCCCGGCGGCACGCCGATGAACTCCGCCTTGCCGCCCGCGCGGGTGGCATAGGCAGGCGTGAATGCCGCCTTCTTCAGGTATACCTTCGCCTGCGCGTTGACGCGCAGGAACGTGGGTATGCCGCCCGCGTGGTCGTAGTGCCCGTGGGACAGCACGAGGTGCGTGACGCGCGAAAGGTCCACGCCCAGCTTCTCCGCGTTGCGGATGAACATCTCCCCGCACCCGGTATCGAACAGCAAGACCGTGTCCCCTGCCTCCACCAGCATGCTCAGCCCGTGCTCGGCCTCCAGGCTGCCGTGTTGCGACGTGTTTTCCGCAAGGACCGTGACCTTCATCGTGTACCTCCAAACTTCATTCACAGGAACAGCAGGGCAACCCCGAGCACCGTTACCCCGGCGCCCGCGGCTTCGTACAGGGTCACTTTCTCGTGCAGGAAGATGGCGGAGATCGGGAGGATCATCACCGGCGTCAGGCTGGTCAGGATGGAGGCGACCGCGACCTGCGTGTTCTTGATGGCCAGCAGCGACAGCACCATGCCGATCAGCGTGCCCAGCACCACGTTGAGCCCGATCATCTTCCAGCCGCGCCTGGACAGCGCGAGCTGCGGCAGGGTCTTCCACTTGCGGAACACGCTCAGCAGCAGCGCCATGCCCAGCACCCCGCCCACCAGGCGCATCTGGGCCGCGGTGACGGGGTCCAGGGTGCGCAGGCCCGCCTTGCTCAGCAGCACCCCGCCCGCCTGCCCCAACGTCGCGAGGACGGCGTGCAGCAAAGCTTTCCCGTGCGCCTTGCCGTCCTCCGGCGGGACGTCGCTGCGGATGACCAGCATGATGCCGGATACCGCCAGCACGATGCCGCCGATGTGCAGCCAGCCCACCGTTTCCCCGAGCAGGACCCATCCCAGCACGGCGGAGATGACCGGGTTGGCGGAGAACACGAGCATCGTGCGTCTCGCACCGAGGCTCTGGAATGCGTGGAACAGGAACACGTCGCCGATGGAAAAGCCCACGAACCCGGACAGGAGGAGCAGCGTCCATTGGGAGCTATCCGCGCGCGGGAGGAAGGTCCCGTTGAGGGCGAGCGCCAGCATGCTGACGGCGATCAGCCCGAAGAACTTGCCCATCACGTTCAGGGCCCAAGGCGAGAAGCCGCGGCCCAACCGCTCGAGGGCGAGGCTGTTCACGGTCCACGACAGAGCGGCGCCGATGGCCGCAAGTTCCCCGATCCTGTTCACTGCGCGCACCCCCGAATACCGCGCATCATACCGCTTTTTCGAGGCGATAGGAAGACGCGGCGGGGCATTTTCTTGAGCAAATGGCTCCGTTTCGGCGTCAGGTTTTCAGGCGGCCGGCTCGTCGGGCGTGAAGGGGATAGAGCAGCGCTAGGGACAGCAGGGCGATGCCCGCGGCGGGAAGCGCCGGCAGCACCGGATAGCCCCGCAGCGCGGCCATGGCCCAGCCGTGGGGGATGTATTGGCCGAGGGAGCGGATCATCTGCTCCGGCAGCTGCAGGAAGCACCCCCCGGCCAGGCTGAACAGCAGCAGCGCGATGAGCCCCAGGTACAGGCGGATGCCTTCGTCCATCAGCGCCACCATGCGCGCGACGGCGAGGCTGATGAGCAGAAAGGCCGACAGTACCAGCAGTTCCTGGCCGCTGACCGCCTGGCGCATCAGCCCGCGCATGGACACCATATACAGCAAAATTTGGGCGAACCCCACGAGGACCAGGGCAAGCAGCGAGGCGCCGTAGTCATAGGGAAGGCCACGCGGCAAGGCGCGCAGCCGCCGCTTCATGCCGGGGGTATCCAGCGCCAGCGTGCCCAGCAGCGCGAAGAAGCCGAGGAACATCACTTCCATCGAGTAGTCGTTCACGACATAGGTCAGCGCGGGCTGCTCGACGTAGCTGCCGACGTAGTCGAACTCCTGCCTCGCTTCCTCCACGAGGTTCTCGGCCGTGCGGCGCCGGAAGGTGTCGGCGAAGTCCGGCGGCAACGGGACCCCGCTGCTCCGGTACAGCGCGGCCGCCTGCTGGAGGAACACCTGGCTGCTCTTGAACGGGATGACGGACATCGTCACCGCGTCCAATACCATGTTGGTGGTCAGCGTGCCCTCCGCCGGGGTATACGTGAGCCCGCCTGCGCTCAGGCTGCCGATCTGCGCGCTGAACCCGGGCTGTATGACCAGCGCGCCGTCCACTGCGCGGCCGTCCACCAGGCGAGGCAGTTCGTGCCCCGCAGCTTCCAGGATGTCCCATCCCTGGCGCCTGAGGGAAGCAACCAGCCCGCGGCTGGTCTCCGTCCCGTCCAGGTCCGCCACCGCGACGCGCACGCGCGTGTCCCTGTTCCTCAGGTTGGCGGCCCCGGCGGTGAGCCCCAGCAGGACGGGCATCAGCGCCAGCACTAAAACCAGCGCCGGGGACGCGAACAGCTCGCGCAGCCGCAGCAGGAATGCTCTCAGGAAGCTCATCCCGCGGCCCTCCCCGTCCCCGCGCGAAGCCCGTGCCGCCACGCGAGCCCCACTGCCGCCAACCCCGCGGCGAACGCAAGCGCGAACGCTGGGAGCGAGCCTTGCGGCAGGGCATCGCCCCTAAGCCCCGCATAGATGGCGCTGTAGGCGTGCCAAGCCGGCGACAGCGGCATCAGCGGCTGCAGGAAAGTCGGCATGATGGACCGCGGATAAATGCAGCCGCCCAGCACGAGCAGGGTGAGGATGCCCAGGAACGCGCCGGGAAGCGCGAGCGAACCGCCGCCGGAGGCATACCCCGCCGCCTGGCACAGCAGCGCTGTCACCCAGTACAGCGCCATGGCGCCCAACAGCATGACCTCCGGGCGCGAGCCCGGATAGAATGACTTGAGGCCGATGAACAGCGGCGCGAACGCGACCCCGGCCCACAGCATCCCGACCGCAGTGCGGGCCAGCGGGGACAGGTACCATGGGATGCCGCCCAGGGCGAGCCTGCGGCTCACGCCGCTGCGGCGTTCGTCCCCCGCCTGGGCGAGCAGCAGCAGGCCGGTCTGCATCGTGAGCAGGCACATGACCGAGGAGAGGACGTGCAGCGTCGTGTTCAGCCGCGCGCCCTCGTCCAGCGTCAGCACGCCCCGGCGCATGAGCGCCCAGACGGCGACCTGGGAGAAGGTGCGGCCCAGTTGCCGGTCATAGCTCGCCAGGTCGGGGAACAGGGGGCGCACTGCCTGCGCGAACGCCATGTAGGCAGCCTGCATACCCGCGATGCTGTCCGCGACGCTGAGCAGCGCGCGCAGGAAGATTGCGGTCTCCGCGGGCATGCGCTCGTTGAGCCACAGGGTCACCGGCGGCCTCTTCACCAGCGTCTGGGTCAGGTCGAAAAAACCCTTGGGGATCTGCAGGACCATGAGGACCTCGTTGCGCAGCAGCCTGGCGCGCGCGGTCTCGAGGTCGTCGCGGAATACCTCGCCCATTCCGTTCATCCCTCCCAGGATGCCGGCCAGCGAGTCCGATATGATGGAGCCTTCCGGGTCCACGATGGAGATGGGGAGGTCGTAGGATACTTCCTTCCCCGCCTGGGTCAGCGCGGGCATCGCGGAGAACAGGAAGGCGGTGGCCAGCAGGATGGCCGCGAACAGGGCGAGCGTGCGCAGGCCGAGCGCCTCGCGCAGGTGCAGGAGCATCAGGCGGGGCAGCATTCAGCCTCCGACGGGGATGCGGCACCGGCTGCCGGGAAGCGTGAGGATGCGCCCGCACACCGCGTCGAGTTCCTCGCGGTAGTGGTTCACCATCACGACCATGCGCCCGGAGTCCAGCAGGAACCGGATGGAGCGGAGGATGGGCGCCCGGTTCTCCTCGTCGATGCCGGCGGTCGGCTCATCCAGCAGGATGAGCGCAGGGTTCCCGACCAGCCCCGCCGCCAGGTTCGCGCGCCTGGCCATGCCACCGGAGCAGCGGGAGACCCGCTTGTCCAGGAAATCAAGGACGTGCGCGAGGCGCGCGGCTTCCGCGACGGCCGCTTTCCTCTCGTTCCCAGAAAGGCCCCGCACGGACGCCCAGAAGTCCAGGTTCTGCCCGACCGTCAGGCGCGGGGAGAGGGCGATGTCCTGCGGCACGAACCCGATGTGTTTTCTGTATGCCTGCCCCGCGTTTGACGGCACGCCGAACAGCGTGATGCTTCCCTCGTCGGGGGTGATGACAGACGCGAGCAAATGGATGAGCGTCGTCTTGCCCGCCCCGTTGCTGCCCGAAATGCCCAAAGACTCGCCCGGAGCGAGCGTGAACCCCACGCTCTCCAGCACGGTTTCCCTGCCGTAGGACTTGCCCAGCCCCCGGACGGCGAGGCCCGTGCCCTGCGCGGCGGGCTCGGGGGACTTGTGTGTGAACGTTGCCATCCGGTCCCCTTTCCCCGCGCCATGCGCGGCTTTTGATTATCCTGCGGCCCTGCCGGGTCACATGGGCATGTGCCTTCGTCCCGCAAGCATAGCCCCGGGCCGCATGGGTGTCAATCTATGCGATAGGTACCTGCCGCCTTCAGCCGCCCCGCGCGGTCCTGTTGAGCCGCGCGGTCATCACCAGCATGACCGCCGTGAACGCGGCCAGGTACGGCGGGTACAGGCCAATATGGATGTGCTGCGCGATGAGCCCAAACAGCGGGGGCATCAGGGTGACCCCCATATAAGCGCTCGCCATCTGGATGCCTACCAGCGACTGCGCGTTGTCCCTGCCAAAATTCTCCGGCGTGGAATGGATGATGCTGGGATAAATCGGCGCTGCGCCAAAGCCCAGGACAACCAGCCCGGCAAGGGCGGGAACATCGCTCTTAAGTGGCAGCAGGAGCAGGACGGCGCCGCCCATCATGACGAGGATGCCCGCGCGGATCATCTTCCTGTCGCCGAAACGGTTCGCGGCAAAGCCATTGAGGAACCTGCCGGCGGTCTCGCCCAGGTAGAACAGAGAGGTGAAACGCGCGGCCGTCTCCGCGGATACGCCCCGATGCAGCACGAGCCAGCTGCCCGCCCACAGCCCCGCGGTCGCCTCCAGGGCGCAGAACGCGAAAAACGCGATGAGGGCATACGGAACGCCCGGGATGCGCAGCGACTCCCGGATGGACAGCGCCCGGGCGCGCGACGCCTCTCCCTGTTTTACATGGCGGTCCCACAGGGGAAGCGTCAGGAACAGGAGGGCGGTCAGGCCCGCCTGCAGCAGCGCCACCGTCCGGTATCCCGACTGCCAGCCTTGCCCGGCGGCAAGGGCGAACCCCATGATGTTGGGGCTGATGGTCACGCCGACGCCCCAGAACGCGTGCAGCCAGCTCATGTGCCGGGAGGAGTAGTGCAGCGCGACATAGTGGTTCAGCGCGGCGTCCACCGCGCCTGCCCCAAGGCCGTATGGAATCGAAAACAGGCACAGCAGCCAGAACGCCCCGGTCAGCGAGTACCCGAGCAGCGCTGCCGCCGTCATCCCGACGCTCACGGCCGTCAGCACGCCCGTGCCAAACCGCCGTATCAGCCTGCCGGACAGCAGGCTGGAAGCGATGGTCCCCGCGGAGGCGATCATCGTCAGGATGCCGGCGTAGGACAGCGGCACCCCGAGCGACGGCCCCATCACCGGCCAGGCGGAACCCAGCAGCGAGTCGGGCAGGCCCAGGCTGATGAACGCTAAGTAGATGACAGCCAGCAGCAGCGGGAACACGTCAGAAAAGCGCCTCGACGAACTCCTTCGCGTCAAAGGCCTGCAGGTCGTCGATGCCCTCGCCGACGCCGACGTACCAGACCGGGACGTTGACCTCGCGCCGGATGGCGAAGGCGATGCCTCCCTTGGCGGTGCCGTCCAGCTTGGTGAGGATGATGCCGCTGATGTCGGCCGCCTCCCGGAACATGCGGGCCTGGGCGATGCCGTTCTGGCCCGTGGTCGCGTCCAGCACAAGCATGCTGCGCACCTCGGCCTCCGGGAACTCGCGCGCGATGATGCGCCGGATTTTGCCAAGCTCGTCCATGAGGTTCTTCTTGGTGTGCAGGCGGCCCGCGGTGTCCACGATGAGCAGGTCGGTGTTGCGCGCCTTGGCGTGCGCGATGGCGTCGTACACGACGGCCGCGGGGTCGGCCCCCATCTGCTGGCGGACCAGCGGCACGTCGGCGCGCTTGGCCCACACCTGCAGCTGCTCGTCGGCGGCGGCGCGGAACGTGTCGGCGGCGGCCAGGACCACGCTGCGGCCCGCTTCCTTGAAGCGAAGCGCCAGCTTGCCCACCGTGGTCGTCTTGCCGACGCCGGTGACCCCGACCACCAGCATCACCATGGGCCAGCGCAGCGGCGGCCGTGGGATGTTCATCTCCTCGACCATGATCTGCTTGAGCAGTCCGCGCGCCTGCTCCGCGTCGCGGATCTTCCCCGCCTTCACGCGCTCGCGCAGGGTGGACAGCATCGCCTCCGTCGCGGCCGCGCCCGCGTCCGAGAGGATGAGGATGTCTGTGAGCTCGTCGTAAAAATCTTCGTCTATCTCCCTGCCGCGCGCGGCCGCGTCGATGCGGTCGGTCAGCTGCCCCCTGGTCTTGCTGAGCCCCTCCCTGAGGCGTGCGAAGAAACCGGCCATGTTCCCTCCCGTCGGGCTCGGCGCCCGTCATGGTTTACGCGGTAAATGCCTGCAGGCTGACGGAGTACATCTCGGACACTCCCTTTTCCTTCATCGTGACGCCGTAGAGCATGTCGCACCGCTCCATCGTACCCTTGCGGTGGGTGATGACGATGAACTGCGTCCCAGTTTTGTATTCCGCCAGGTATTCGGCGAAGCTCTGGATGTTCGCGTCGTCCAGCGCCGCCTCGATCTCGTCCAGGATGCAGAAAGGGGTCGGCTTTCGCTTGAGCATCGCGAACAGGATGGCGATCGCGGTCAGCGCCCGCTCCCCGCCGGACAGCAGCGACAGCAGCTGCAGCTTCTTGCCCGGCGGCTGCGCCTTGATCTGTATTTCGCAATCCAGCGGGCGCTGGGGGTCGCTGAGGGTCAGGCTCGCGTGGCCGCCGCCGAACAGCCGCTTGAACGTCTCGCCGAAATGCGCGTTGAGCAGGGCCAGTTCCGCCACGAATTGCCTCTCCATCTGCCCCTGCAGCCTGGCAATCAGCGTGAGCAGGTCTTCCCTCGCCTTCTTCGCGTCGTCCCTCTGGCGGCCCAGGTCGTCGTAGCGGGCCTTGGCGGCGGCGTACTCGGCGGGCGCCCCCGCGTTCACGGGCCCCAGCGCGCGGATCTGCTCGCGCAGGGAAGCGGCTTCCTTTTCTCCTCCGGAAAGGTCGAACGAATCCTGGAAACGCAGCTCGGCTGCCAGCCCCAGCGTGAGCGCGTGCTCGTTCCACAGCACGGCGGCCATGGAGCGCAGCTCCTCGGTGAGGCGCGTGAGGTTC
>DATHTQ010000456.1:0-5855 GCA_035463055.1 Candidatus Limnocylindria bacterium | reverse complement strand
GAGGTGTGGTGGAACACGAGCAGCTCCGGCACCTACAGGCTCGCCAAGACCACCGCGTCGACCTCTTTCACCAAGACCTACCTGCAGCCCGGCGCGCGGTATTTCTTCAAGGTGCGCGCGTATCAAACGGTAGTAAACAAGTGGATTGCCTACGGCGACCGCGCGTACGGCGACTTCAGCCCGGCGGTATCAGGCGTGCCGCTGGCCAAGCCCGTCATCCTCAGCGCCGTTTCGGCCGCGCGCGGACGCGTGAGCCTGGCCTGGGCCGCCGTGGCGGGAGCGGGCGGGTACCGGATATCCGCCGCCCCGACACCCGCGGGCACGTACGCGCCGCTGGCGGCGACGGCCGCGACCGCGTACACCCTGACCGGCCTGCGGCCGGGGACGGTGTACTATTTTAAGGTAACGGCGTTCAGGAAATACTACACCGCGACCTACTACGGCCCGGAGTCGGGGTACAAGGGCGTGAAGACGCGTGTGCGGTAAGGGGGCGGACGGGACAGGCGAAAGCAAGGGCAAGAAACAGGAAAGAAGGCGTCCCTCCCGGGGCGCCTTCTTGTGCGATGAATGCGGGGCGGTTCCCCGCCCTTCAGCGACGCGTCACTTGATGCCGCTGTAGGTGAACGACTCGATGAACCGCTTCTGGAACAGCAGGAACAGGACCAGCAGGGGGGCGACGACCAGGAACGTCGCGGAGCACACGTCGCTCCACTGCGCCCCGGTCTCGTAGCTCTGCGCGAAGATGGCCAGGCCCACGGTCAGCGGGCGCTTGGCGACCGAGTCGATGACGATGAGCGGCCAGAGGAAGTTGTTCCACTGGTAGCTCGCCGCGATGAGCCCGTGGGCGATGAAGCCCGGCACGAGCAGCGGCAGGTAGATGCGGATGAGCAGCGTGAACAGGCTGCACCCGTCCATGCGCGCCGCCTCCTCCAGCTCATAGGGGATGGTCTTGATGGTCTGGCGCATCAGGAACGTGCCCATGGCGGACGAGAAGAACGGCAGCATGACGCCCAGCAGGCGGTTGGACAGGCCCATGGCGGCGACGGTCTTGTAGTTGGGCAGGATGAGCACGTCCGCCGCGATCATGATCTGGGTGAGGAACAGGACGAACAGCACGTTCTTGAGGTAGAAGTCCAGGCGCGCGAACGCGTACCCCGCCAGCGTGATGGTGACGAACTGCGCCGCCAGCACGCCCGCCACGATGAGGAACGTGTTGACGTAATAGCCCGTCCAGGGCGCGGCGTTCCAGATGCGCCGGAAGTTGTCCAGCGTGGGCCAGCCCAGGCGGAACAGGTCGGTCGCGTAGGCCTGCGGCGTGAACGCGGTCTTGACCAGCCAGATGAGCGGGATGATGCACAGCAGCGCGAACGCGTACATGAACAGGTATGCCAGGAACTTGCCCGGCGTCATCCTCCAGGCCGGCGCGAAAGGCCGGGTTTTCCGGATCGGCGTCATTGCCAGCCCTTCCTTACGCATAGAACGTCCTCCGGTCCTGCGAGAAGAACTGGACGGTGGTGGCGATGAGCAGGATGCCGATGAGGATGACCGTGATGGCGGACGCCATGCCGGTGTTGGACTGGTCGAACGCCTTCTGGTAGACGTAGAACAGCAGCATGTTGGACGCGTTGTCCGGCCCGCCCTTGGTCATGATGTAGAGGTGGTCCACCATCTTGTAGGCGTTGGTCATCGTGATGATGGTCACGTAGATGGTCGTGGGCTTGAGCAGCGGCCAGGTGATCCGGCGGAAGGACTGCAGCGCGTTGGCGCCGTCGATGCGCGCGGCCTCGTACAGCTCCTGGTTAATATTCTGAAGGCCCGCGATGTAGAAGATCATCACGTAGCCCGCCTGCTTCCAGATGAGCATCGCGATGAGCGCCCACAGCACCGTGTCCGCGCCGGCGAGGAAGCGCCAGTTCTGGTTGATGTAGCCCAGCAGGCCGTACATCGGCGTATAGATGAACAGCCAGATGTTCGCGACCGCGACCATGGGCAGCAGCGTCGGGTAGAAGAACGCCACCCGCACCGCGCCCTTCGCCGTCCGCACCTTGTTGGCGAAGATGGCCATGCCCACGGCGAGGAACACCGAGGCGGGGATGGTCACCGCGGCGATGACGAGGTTGTTGACGAACACCTTGCGGAACACCGCGTCGCGGGTGAACAGGTCCACATAATTTTTGATGCCGATGAACTGCGGGCCCGTGGCGAACGTGGACATGTTGTTCTTGAACAGGCTCATGTAGACGCTGTACCCGATGGGGTAGAGCGTGAACAGGGACAGGAATACCACCGAGGGGAGCAGGAGGCCCCACGCCAGGCGCGTCTGCCGCCACTTCTTCGCGGACGGGGCGCGTACGGTCTGCACACTCATGCGTTATAAACCAATCTTTGGAATATGCGGGACGGCGCTCCCGGCCGCCCGCGCGGGGCGGCCGGGAGCGCGCTTTGGATAGGTGTCAGCGGTAGTCGGCCAGGATGGCGTCCGCCTCCTGCTGCGCCTGCTTGAGCGCGTCGGCCGCGGTGCGGGTGCCGGTCATGACGGCCTCGATGGCGGTGTCCAGGATGTCCTGCACCGCGCCCTGGTCGTAGACCGAGAACTCGGCGTGGGCGTACTCCAGCTGGTCCCGCGCGGTCAGGGCGGAGGGGAACTCGGCCGCGTACTTCTGCATCCGCTCGGTCTCATAGGCCTCGGGGCGGGTCGCGACGTAGCCGGTGTCCATGGACCACTGGGCCACGCGCTCCGGGTCGCCGGTCATCCAGCGCACGAACTCGAAGGCGGCCTGGGTCTTCTCCGGCGCGACGCCCTTGAACAGGTAGAAGTTGCCGCCGCCGGTGGGCGAGCCGTAGGAGGTGCCGGCCGCGAGGCGGCTGGTGCCGAAGTCGAACTTCGCGTTGCGGCGCACGTTGGTCAGGTTGCCGGTGGTGTGGTAGATGATGGCGACCTTCTGCTCCAGGAAGTCGCTGACGGTCGTGGACCACTTGGAGGTGCCGGGCGCCTGCGCGCCGCTGTCGGAGAGGCTCTTCCAGAACTCCAGGCCGCGCACGGTCTTCTCGTTGTCGAAATAGACCTCGGTGCCGTCGTCGCTCATGAGGTTGAAGCCGTCCTGTGTGAGCGTGAAGGTCTGCAGCATCCAATAAGCGTAGCCCGCCTTGTCGGAGGGGATCTGGATGCCGAAGCGCTCGGTCTGCCCGTTCGCGTCCTTCTTGACAAGCTTCAGGGCGTACTCCTTGAGCTGCTCCCAGGTCGCGGGGGGCGCGTCGGGATCGAGCCCCGCCTCGCGGAACATGTCCTTGTTGTAGTACATGATGATGGTGGAGCGCTGCCACGGGATGCCGTAGGTCTTCCCGCCCAGGCGGCTGTTCTCCATGAAGCCGGGGTAGAAGCCGTTCAGCCACGCGATGTCCTCGGGCGTGGTGCAGAACCGGTCGTAGTCGTAGATGACGTCCATCGAGAACAGCTGGAACTTGTCGATGGAGAACATCAGCGCGATGGCCGGGGTGTTGCCCGCCTGGATGGCGGCCAGCACCTTGGTGCGCGTGTCGGCATAGGAGCCCGAGTACACGGGGTTGACCTTGATGGACGGGTTCTCCTGGTGGAACTGCTCGCACAGCGCCGTGATGAGCGCGTCCGGGCCGCCGCCCACCGCGACGGGGAAGTACATGTCCAGCTCGATGGTTTCCTGCGCGCGCGCGAAGGAACCCAGCCCGGCAAGGATGAGGACCGCAAGGACCAGGGCAGCCGTTTTCTTCATACCGCTCCTCCGTGTGACGTTTTGGGGATATGGGGGCTTGACCGAGCCAACAATAAAGCATCAGGTGCCCGAAGTCAATCCCGCCGCCCCGCGCGTATGCCGCTTTACAAGGGCGCGGCGCTGGAGTATGATGCGCGCAAGAAATATCACTGCGGCGCCGGCGCGGGCGCCACGGCCCCGACCTGTCCCGCATACAAGCGAAAAACACGCCGGAGGGCAACGGATGCACGCCAGCCCCGCCCGCATGCCGCGCGGACGCCGCGCGCGGAGGAAGACGCTCTACGAGACGGTGGAGCCGTTCCTGTTCCTGCTCCCCGCGTTCACGGTGTTCGCCGTCTTCCTGTTCTACCCCTTCTTCCGCACCATCTACCTCAGCACGTTTTTGACCAACAACTACGGCCTGCCCAAGATCTTCTACGGGCTGGAGAACTACCGCAGCATCCTGGCGGGCCGGTATTCCGCGGCGTTCTGGAACAGCATGTGGGTGACCGCGCGGTTCGTGCTCATCGTGTCGACGGGCAGCCTGCTGCTGGGGCTGTGCACGAGCCTGCTCACCGCGCGCAGGTTCCCGGGCCGCGCCTTCGCCTCCGCCGTGTACGCGATGCCCATCGCCATCGCCTCCGCCGCCGCGGCGATGAGCTTCAAGATGATCTTCCACCCCTCCATCGGCCTGGTCAACCGGCTGCTGGGCACCTCCACCAACTGGCTCAACGACCCGGCGTGGGCCTTCCCGGTCATCTGCGGCATCTCCATCTGGCTGGCGGGGGGCATCAACTTCATCTTCATATCCGCGGGCCTGCGCAACGTGCCCGACGAGCTGTACGAGAGCGCGTCCATCGACGGCGCGGGCTACTGGCGCAAGCTGCGCCACATCACGCTGCCGGGCATCTCGCCCACGCTGTTCTTCATGATCATCGTCAACGTCATCGGCGCCTTCCAGTCCTTCACGCAGGTGCGCCTGCTCACCCAGGGCGGCCCCAACGAAACCACCAACGTCATCGTCTACTCGATCTACCTCGACGCGTTCCGCAACTTCCGCTTCGGCTCCGCCGCGGCGCGCTCCATCGTGCTGTTCCTCATCATCATGACCGTCACCCTGCTGCAGTTCCGGGCCGAGAAGAGGAGGGTCCACTACCAGTGAGCGTGTTCGCGCTGACCGGGCGGCGAAGGCGGCAGGCGGGCGCGCTGGGGCGCTTGGGCCTCAACCTGCCCTTCCTCGCGCTCATCATCCTGCCGCTCGCCTACACGCTGATGATGAGCGGCATGCCCGCCAGCGAGCTCTATTCCCGCCTCGTCCCCACGCGGATGGACTTCGTCTCCTTCGCGCACGTGTTCCAGCGCACCGCCATCCCGCGGCAGATCCTCAACTCGTTCGTCGTCGCGGGCTCGGTCACCCTGCTCCAGATGCTCACGTGCTCGATGGCGGCCTTCGCGTTCAGCTTCCTGCAGTTCAGGGGGCGAAACGTATTGTTCCTCATCGTGCTGTCCACGATGATGGTGCCCTGGGAGGCCACCATCATCGCCAACTACCTGACCGTCTCCGGCTGGGGGTGGCTGGACAGCTACCGCGCCCTCATCCTGCCCTACGCGTGCTCCGCGATGGGCATCTTCCTCATGCGCCAGAACTACCTGACCTTCGCGCGCGAGCTGCACGAGTCCGCCAAGCTGGACGGCTGCGGCAACTGGCGGTTCCTGCTGTCCATCGTCGTGCCGCTCGCCCGCCCCGCGCTGGGGGCGCTGGGCGCGTACGTGTTCCTGCTGCAGTGGAACCAGTACCTGTGGCCGCTGCTGGTCACCAACTCCGACAAGGTGCGCACCGCGCAGATCGGCATATCGCAATTGTACGACATCGACTCGGAGCAGATCGGCCTCATGATGGCGGGGGTCATCGTCGTGCTGTTCCCCTCGCTGTCCATCTTCGTGTTCATGCAGAAGCAGCTCATCAACGGCCTGATGGCGGGCGCGGTGAAAGGGTGAGGCTATGCGCCGAAAGGCGTTCAATAAGCCTGGAACGAAAGGAGACAGTATGAGGAAACTGGTCGCAGTCCTGCTGGCCGCCCTGCTGGTGCTCTCGGGGACCGCGGCGCTGGCGCAGGGGGAGAAGAC
>DATHTQ010000455.1:0-2093 GCA_035463055.1 Candidatus Limnocylindria bacterium | reverse complement strand
GTTTCGACAGGTTCCTCGCGGACCAGGTGGCGCCCTGCGCGGATTCCCCCCGGCTCCACGTCCTGCGCCGAGGGAGCCCCCATGTGCCCGCCTCCGCATACGATGGAGGTGCCGCGCCCTGCGGCGGGTATTTCCTGCAGCACGGGCGCACGGGCGCTGCGGTGGACCCGGGCCCGGGTTTCGTCGCGGACTTCATGGACGCGGGCTTCGCGTTCAGCCAGGTCGGCAGCGTATTTATCTCCAACGCGCAGGAAGGCCAGTGCGGCGGGCTCGCGTCCATCCTCGCGCTCCTGCACGCGTACAACGAAGGGGTGGGCAGGGACGTCCGCGCGGCCGTCGCGAAGGACGCCGCGTTAGGGCGGTTCCCGGACCTGGACGGCAGGACCGAGCGGGAAATCCTGGAAGCCCTCTCGGCGGAATACGAACGGCGGTTCAGCGAACAGCGCAAGCGGGTGGACGTCTACCTTTCCCTCGGCGCCTTCCGGACGCACGCGCCGCTGCTGGCCGCGGGGGATCCCTGCGGCTGTCGGGCGCACGTGCTGGAAGCGGGCCATCCCCCCGTGGAACTGGGGGACGGCGTGCGTGTCCTTCCCATCCCCGCCTGGCGCGCGGGCGGGGATTGCGGCCAGGGCGCGCTGGGGCTCGTCTGGGAGTTCGAGACGTCGGCGCTCGTCTACACCGGAGAAACCGCGTACACGCCCCGCATCGGGCGTGAATACGCGGAAATCCGCGGCAGGCTCCGCTCGCCGGACAAGCCGGTGGCGCTGCTCGCCCGCCTCGGCGGGTCCGGCAAAACGGAAAAGGACGTCAGCGAGGGGCAATTGGAGTACGGCGAGGCGTTCCGGGGGGACTGCCTGGGCCGCAACGGGGTGATCGCGCTCGCGGACGCCCTGCGGCCTGGCCTCGTCATCCTCTCGGGGATGGGGGAGGAGCTGTGCGGGCAGCGCGCCAGGCTGGCCGGCCTGTTCGGGGACGTGTTCGGCGACTGCGGCATCCGGTTCCTCCCCGCGGACGCCGGGTTCTGCATCAACGGCGCGCTGGAGGTCTGGGCGGTGGACCGCGTCGATTACTCGCAGGGGCGCGCCTTCCCGGTCCTCGTGCGGCGCTTCGTGCCGTACGCCTCCGTCCGCGCGGAGGAAGAGGGCGCCCACATCCTGTACTACAACGCGGGCACCCGCGCGGACGTGGACGGCCTGATGAGCCAGGCGCTGCAGGGGAGGAGGGACGGCAGGAAGAACCCGCTTCCCCACGAGGCCGTCCTGCTGGCGGACTGACGCCGCGCCGCATGCACCCAGCAATACGGCCGGATATCCTGCGCGATATACGCAATTCCCGATAACAGCACACGCTGCCTGTGCGGACCGCCTTCCGGCATGGAAGCGGTTTCTTTGATTGCGCCCGGCGGATTGACACCCCGCGGCGGTGTTCCTACAATGGCGGATATCTGCGACCGTTCTGCTGATGGAGGATATGCTTGCGCAAGACCGCCGCCCTGCTGGCCCTGTGCCTGCTCCTGACGGGCATATGGGCGCCCGGCACGGCGGAGGGCGAGTTCGCCTTCGCGGCGCCGGATCGCATCCGGCCGTACCGCGAGTCGGAAATCGTATTCAACATTCCCGAGGCGGGGGACTTGTCCCTCTGGTGGGAAAGCATGGGGGAGCGGCGGCCGCTGCTGCGCCGGGAAGGTGTGGAGGCGGGCGCGCTGACACTGCCCATCCTGGGCCTCTCCCTCGCGGGCGAGGCGCTGCCGCGCGGGGATGGGGAACTGATTGCTGAACTGGCGATACCCGGCGGCGTGCTTGGGGCGCGGTCAAAGGCGCGCGTGCTGCAGCCCGCGGCCGCGCTCGCGTTCGCGGTGCTCGCGCGGGAAACGGTCTATGTTTCCGGCGATGAGGACGTGGTGGTGGACTACGCGATGTCCGCGCCCGGGATGCTGGACGTTGCGCTGTACGGGGCGGATGCGCCGGGGACCGCGCTGAAGCGGTGGTCCGTCAAACTCAATGATACGTATCCCCCTTCGTTCCGCTGGGACCGCCGCGTGGGCGGCAAGCCCGCCGCGCCGGGGGAGTACGCGCTGGCCTTCGGGGTGCGCG
>DATHTQ010000454.1:0-11530 GCA_035463055.1 Candidatus Limnocylindria bacterium | reverse complement strand
CCGCTGACCTACAACGGGGCCATGCAGGCAGTCGTGGTAACCGGCCTGCCGGCGGGCGTGTCGGTGGCGGATTACATCGGGAACGTGCGCGTGGTACCTGGCAGGTACACCGCCTCCGTCGTCCTCGCGTACGACCTGGACAACTACGAGCGGCCCGCCATCCCCGACCTGATATGGGAAATCGCCAAGGCCCGGTACGACATGGGCGGCGCGCGCTGGGACTATGCGGGGCCATTCGTGTTCGACGGGACGGAGAAAACCGTGTCCGTGACCGGCCTGCCGGAGGGGGTCTCGGTGAGGGGCTATTCCCCGCAGAATCAGGCGACCGTGGTCGGGGCGTACACCACCTTTGTGCAGTTCGATTATGACGAATCCACGCATGAGGCGCCCGAAATGGCCCCCCTGCATTGGAGCATCGTCCCCGCACGGTACGACATGTCGGCTGCCCGCTGGAACTACACGGCGCCTTTCGTTTACGACGGAAAGGCCAAAAGCGTCCAGGTCACCGGGCTGCCCGCGGGCGTGCGCGTGGTTTCGTATACGGGGAACACCGCGGCGGCCGTGGGCGCGTACACCGCGCGTGTCACCCTGGCCGGGCAGGAGGGGTTTGAGCAGCCCGTCCTTCCATCCCTCGCCTGGAAAATAGCCGCCCCCGCAGCGCCCCCGGCTGTGAAGGCCGTCCGGGTGGAGGCCACTGGCGGCAGCAGCCTTCAGGTTACCTGGACGCCGGCGGCGGGCGCATCCGGGTATGAGCTGTGGTGGAACACCGCCAGCTCGGGCACGTACACGCTGGCAAAGGCCACGACAGCCCTGACGTTCACGAAGACCTACCTGCAGCCGGGCATCCGGTACTTCTTCAAGGTCCGCCCCTACATGCTGGCCGGGACCGTGAAGGTGTTCGGGCCGTACAGCGCCGCCGCCGCGGGCGTGCCGCTGGCGAAAGCCGTGATCAGCGTCGCCGCGGCGGTCGGAAAGGACCAGATCAGGCTCGCCTGGGGCGCCGTGCCGAAGGCGGGCGGGTACCAGGTCTACGTCAGCGGCACGGCAGGGGGAACGTATGTCCCGCTCAAGGCGACTACGGCGACCACCCTGCTGGTCACCGGGCTCAAGCCCGGGACCGCGTACTACTTCAAGGTGGCGGCGTACGGGAAGTTCTACTCCGTCACCTACTTCGGCCCGGCCTCCGCGTTCCGGGGCGTGAAGACGCTGGCGCGCTAGGGCGAAACACGATGACCTGCCCGCCGGCAAGTCCCTCCGCGCGGGTGCCACGGCACCATGCCTGGGCACCCCGCATGGCGGTAAAAACAAAAGGAAAACGGCGCCTCCCCGGCGCCGTATCGGCAATGCCCCGTCCCTTCCGGGAACCCGTTTTTCACCCCTTCACGAGCCACTCCAGCGCGGCCGCGCGGTCGGGGAAGAAGCGCACGGTCTTCCCGAGGTTGCTCTCGTGGATGAAGGCCTTGAGGGCGATGCTTTCGATGAAGCGGAAGTTGCCAAAAACCGCCAGGCGCATGCGGTAGTTGGTGAATTTCTGGGTAAGTTCACCCGCGAAGCCGCTCCTGAGGTCGAAGAATTTTTCGCCTATCAGCGCGCGGTCCGCGAGCACGCGGTCCACCCGGTGGTTGAAGGCGACCGCCTCGATGATGTCGTGCACCGCCTGCGGTCCCTGGACGGAGCCCTTCGTGCCGGTCAGCTCGGCGACCTTCACGCCGTTCTCCTCGATGATGCCGATGGCGTAGCCCACGTCACGCCTCCGGGAGCGGGCGGATGAGGATCAGCGGCGTCAGCTCGTCGCCCTGGCCCGAGGGGTTGTCGCGCAGCGCGTCCTGGACCTGCTCGTCGCTCAGGGGGAAGCCCGCGCTCTTGCCCAGCTGGTCGCGCTGCAGGTCGTTGGCGTCCATGAGGACGACGGGGATGCCGGTCTCCTTCGCGAGGCTGTCGCACAGCTCGGGGCCGTTCTCGGGGTTGATGAGGGCGAGGCTGTGGTAGACCGGGAAGCTGGAGCGCGTGTAGAAGCCGTCGATGCCCCCGACGCCCTTGCCGCACACGCGGTAGAACACGCCCCTGACGCCGAAGGGCTTGGTGACCGCGGCTGCAGCGGTGGCCAGCAGCACGCGCGGCAGGCCGCAGATGTCCACGACCAGCTGCAGCTTGTACGGCTCGTGCATGCCCACGCCGGTGGTGTTGATGCCGGCGAACCGCCACATCGTGCGGGCGAAGAGGCCGGGCCTGACCTGGTCGCGGGTCCGGACGCTGCCGCGGCACATGCACATGACCTTGGCGCCGAAGCTCAGGACGTCGCCGGGCCGGTACAGGGGGGCGACGTAGCGGCGCACCAGTTCCGCCTCGCTTTCGCCGACCTGGACGAAGTGGGTGCGGATGGCATAACGGCCGTACCTTTTGCCGTCTTTTCCTGCTATAATGCCCCTGTCGAAATACTCCACGCCGTTTTCTTCCCGACGCTGTGAATCGAGGTTCCTGGACGGTATGATGCCCACAC
The DNA here is from genome assembly GCA_035463055.1 of Candidatus Limnocylindria bacterium. GTDB lineage: Bacteria > Bacillota > Clostridia > Christensenellales > Aristaeellaceae > UBA6115. The sequence continues at coordinate 9,030 of DATHTQ010000454.1, read as the reverse complement.
GCTCCTCCTCGCGGACCCGGGGTATGGCCCCCCGGCGGACCGGACAGCCCATCTTACCATTGCGTGTCCGAAGCGGTCAACGAACCAAAAATGTCCTTGACGCAGGTTACATTTCCAATATAATGTAAGGAACGGGCCGACGGTCGGTATATGGTTGAAAGAGGCAGCATATGGAATGGACAGGGCAGATGATCCTTGCCTACCTGGAGGAGGACGACACCCGGCGCGTATTGTTCCGCACGCGCCCGCTGGTGAGCGCGGCTGGCGCCCTCACCCCTGAGAACCTGGAGGATTTCGGCCAGGAGGGGTACCTGCGCATCGCGCCGGACAAGCAGGAGCAGCACAGCTTCAAGGAGCGCATGCGCGGGCTGGGCCCCCTGTGCCTGATCAACCTCCTGGAAGCGACGCCCGCGATGGGGAAGATCCGGCCCAACAAGAACTACGCCCCCGGCCGGGGCGAGGTGAACCGCTTCATCGTGTATTCCGACACCGTGCAGGCGCTGCCGGACGACCTGGTGTACGAGGTCGTCTCCGAGGAGCGCGGGCTGGCCCCGCTGACGCGCAAGTACTTCCTGCGCACCGGCGGCCGCATCGCCGGGCCCTTCTGCCAATCCGGCGCGAACTGCCCCGTCTCCCACTCCCTGCCGCCGGACTGCGACCGCCTGTTCCTGGTGGAGATGCCCGACCGCACGAACCGCATGTTCTACTGGCCGCAGGAACAGCCCGCGCGGAAGGCCCCCGCGGAGCCCGAAGCGCCCGCGAAGGAGCCTGCCGCGTCCCCCGCCGCGCAGGAGCCCGCGGCATCCCCTGCAGTTCCCGCCCCCGCGCCCGCGGCCGCCGTGCCCGCGGCATCCCCCGCAGCTCCCGCCCCCGCGCCCCTGTCGCGCGCCGAAGCCCCGGCGCCCAGGCCCGCGGCGCCTGCGGAAGCCGCTGCGCAAAAACCCGCCGCGCCTGCGGAAACCCCCGCGCCCGCCCCCGCGGCGCGCGCGGCGTATGCCCCGCCGGCCTCCGCACGCACCGCGCAGGAGCCGCCCACCTTCCGGGAGCTGGCCGTGCAGGTCAAGGAAAGCCTGACGGAAGCCGGGTTCAATATCACGCTCACCCAGGCGTCGGAGCTGGTCCTGCTGTGCGTATGCGCCCCCCGGGTGCAGCTGACCGGCAGCTGCCTGGCGGACGCGCACCTGGCGGCTAGGACGATCTGCTCCCTGTTCCCGGAGGACGTCGTCGTGCTGTCCCGCGAGGGGGAGCATGGCAACGGGCGCACGCGCCTGTACTGCTCGGACGAGCCGACGGTGCCGCAGGACGGCATGCGCAGCTACCTCGAATCCCCGTGGCCTGTGTGCTGCATCCTCAGCGGCGATGCCTGGCCTTCCATCACCCGCCGTACGCCGCAGAAGCTGACCGCCGTTCGAAGTAGCCTGTCCGCCCTGGGACGCGAATACCCGCCCCAGGTGCGCGCGTGGATGGACGAGGTCAGCGCGCGCATCCGCAAGGCCGGCTTCCCCCTGCCGCTGCAGATGAGGGAAAGCATCGCCGCCTACCTGGCCTTCGCGCCGCGCCTGTGCGGCATCAGCCACGACGATGCGCTGCGCGCGGCCACCAGGATGTGGGTCTTGCCGTGGCTGCGGTTCTCGGGCATCCGCGACGGCGAGATTCTGGAGCTGGTCCGCGCTTGACGCCGCTCGCCAGCCCCTCCAACCCGCTCGTCAAGAAATGGCGCCAGCTGCTCACGCCCAGGGGCCGGCGTGAGCACGGGCTTTTTTTGGCTGAGGGCGAGCACATGGCGGGGGAGGCGCTGAAGGAGCGCGCCGCGGAAGCGCTGCTCGTGGAGGCGGGCCGGCAGGAGAGGTACGCGGGGCTCGTCGCGCATGGGGCGCCGCTGTACCTGGCCAGCCCGCAGGTGCTGTCCGCGCTGTCGGACAGCAAGACCCCCCAGGGCGCGCTCGCGGTGTGCCGGCTCCCCGCGCAGCGCAGGCTGGAGGACGCGGGGCCGATGCTCGTCGCGCTCAACCGCGTCCAGGACCCGGGCAACGTCGGCACCATCCTGCGCACGATGGACGCGGCGGGCTTTGACGGACTGCTGGTGGACCCCGGGTGCGCGGACCCTTTCTCCCCCAAGGCGCTTCGCGCGTCCATGGGCGCGGTGTTCCGCGTGCCGGTGTACCCATGCGGGGACCTGGCTGAAGCGCTCGCGATGCTCCCGGGGCACGTGAAGGTCGCGGGGGACCTGCGCGGCTCCCCATATGAAAAACACCCGCCTTTCGGCGGGAGGGTTTGCATCCTGGTGGGCAACGAGGGCGCGGGGCTGGAGGAGCGGCTGCTGCGGCTGGCGGACTACCGCCTTCGCATCCCGATGCCGGGCGGCGCCGAATCCCTCAACGCGGCCGTCTCCGCCAGCCTCATGATCTATGACGCCCTGCTGTGGGGGCAGGCGCCCGGCTGAGGGTCAGGCCCGGATGCGCCGTACCAGGAAGATGACCAGGATGGCGCCCACGATGGCCACCAGCAGCGCCTCGATGCTGAAGCCCGCGTTGTAGTTGATGCCCAGGAGGCCTGCGACGAAGCCGCCGACGATCGCGCCGACGATGCCCAGCACGATGTCGCCAAGAAGGCTTGTGGGCTCGCCCATGAGCCTCGCGGCGATGAATCCGGCGATCGCGCCGAACAGGGCCCAGATCAACAGGTTCACCAACATTTCCTTTTCCCTCCGCTTCACTGAAATCCGCCTAACGGCTGTGATATATATACCCACGCTTTGCGAATCATGCGGGTATACTCTGCGTACGGAGGTGACGGAAATGGAATCTTTTGACGAGAAACTCAAGAGGATCGTCAACGCAAGCATCGGAGCCATCACCAGCGCGGTGGAGAAGTCCCGCGACGCCATCATCGAGTTCGCCGAGAGCGAGAAAGTCAAGGAGTTCTCCGAGAAGGGGGAGCAGGTGCTCGGAAAGGTGTTCGACGCGGGCGCCAGCGCGGTGGACCGCGTCAAGGGGTTCGCCCAGAACATCGACGCGCGCGACGAGGAAAGCCGCAGGAAGGCGCGCCTGGTGGACCTGGCGTACAGGATGCAGGCGCTGACCCCGGAGGAGCGCCAGGAAGTCGGCCGGCTGGTCAACGACCTGGAGGAGAATATGGCCAAGTCCGAAAGGGAAAGCAGCCAGACCCCGGAGGCGCCGGAGGGCGGCATCGGCCAGTACGGCGTGAAGGAGAGCCCGTTCGACCTCAAGGCCAGGCAGGTGAACGAGCATCACGGCGAGGAGGCGACGATCAGCACGGACCCGCTGGCACACACTTCGCCCACCTACCCGGAGGACGAGCTCAACTCCAAGCGCCAGCAGACCAACAACATGAACGACCACCTCAACCAGGGCGTGCCCCCCGACCACGGCTAAAAAGGCGGCGGCCCACCTGGTTGGCGGACCATATACACAGCGCCGGGAAAGATTTTTCCCGGCGTTTTCCTTGTACCTTTGCTGTTTTCGGGCTTGGCGGAGGGGAGTCCTGGTTTGGCGGGGCTTTCGCCCGAAGTCAGGCCTGCCCGCCGGGCGCGGGGCCCGCGCCTTCCCGGATCCCGTGCAGCATGTCGCGGCGCAGGTCCCAGAGCCTCTGGGTCCAGTCCACCTTGAATACGCTGGGGTTGACCAGGCGAAGGTGCTGCTCCCATACGCTCGCCTCCTCGCGCGCGCGGCGAGCGCGGATGTCCGTAAGCGTTGGGGAGGGGCCCGCGGCCTTCCCGCCGATGACCAGCGGCTGGAGCAGCCTTTTGGCGGTGAACTCCGTCAGGGTCATGCGCTTCCAGGTGTCCTGCGGGTCGAACAGCGTCAGCGGGACGTCCTCCCGCACCTCCTCGTCCGCCAGCGCGATGAGGTCCGCCGCGGCCTTGCCGTCGGGGGTGTAGATGCGGTACAGCTCCTGCGCGCCCGGCAGCGTCACCTTGGCGGGGTTGTCGGACAGCTTGATCTTGGGCTCCATCACGCCGTCCCTCTCCAGGGCGCTCATCTTGTACACCCCGCCCAGGGATGGCCGGTCCATGCCCGTGATGAGGCGGGTGCCCACGCCCCACACGCTGATTTTCGCGCCCTGCTGCTTGAGGTCGCGGATGAGGAACTCGTCCAGGTCGTTGCTCGCGGTGATGACCGCCTCCTCCAGCCCCGCGGCGTCCAGCATGGCGCGCGCGCGGATGCTCAGGTAGGCGAGGTCGCCGCTGTCCAGCCGGATGCCCAGGGGCCGGTGGCCCTGCTCCTTCAGTTCTTTGAACACCGTGATGGCATTGGGCACGCCGCTTCCCAGCGTGTCGTAGGTGTCCACGAGGAGAAGGCAGCTGTCTGGGAAGCACCGCGCGTAGGCGCGGAACGCCTCCAGCTCGCTGTCGAAGCTCATGACCCAGCTGTGCGCGTGCGTCCCGGCGACCGGGATGCCGAACACCTGCCCGGCCTTGACGTTGCTGGTGAAGCCGCATCCCCCGATATACGCCGCGCGCGAGCCGAACACCCCCGCGTCCGGCCCCTGGGCGCGGCGCAGGCCGAACTCCAGCACCCGGTCGCCCCCGGCAGCCCGGACGACGCGGTTGGCCTTGGTCGCGACCAGCGTCTGGTGGCCGACGATGTTGAGCAGCGCGGTCTCGACCAGCTGCGCCTCCTCCAGCGGCGCGTCCACCCGCACGAGCGGCTCACCGGGGAACACGATGGTGCCCTCCGGCACCGCGCGCACGTCGCCGGTGAACCGGAACGCGCGCAGGGATTCGAGGAAGGGCTCGCCGAACAGGCGGAGGGAGCGCAGGTACGCGATGTCCGCCTCGGTGAATGCGAGGTTCAGCACGTACTCCCGGAACTGCTCGTTCCCTGCCATCACGGCGTAGTGCAGCCCCGGCGCGTCGCGGTAGAACATCGTGAACACCGCGCGCTTCCTGCCGGTGCCGCTCTGGTGGTAGCCGTACAGCATCGTGAGCTGGTACAGGTCGGTCAGCAGCGTCAGGTTTTCCATTGCGCCGCCTTTCTTACAGTCTGTCCAGGGCGTCCAGCCACACCGCGGCGGATGCGTCCGAGGGCATCGCCAGGCCCCCGCGGGGCGACAGCGACACCCCGAGCACCTGCGGCCCGTCCGACAGGCAGTTGCGCTTGAACTGGCTGGCGAAGAACCGGGTGAAGAACGCCCGCATCCGCTCCACGATTTCCGCCCGGCCGTAGGTATCGCCGAAGGCGGACCGGGCCAGGCCCAGCATCTCCGCCGGGGTTGCCGCGGACGTGAGGAAATGGTGCGCGAAGAAGTCGTTGAGCAGGTAGGGGCCCACGATGTTCTCCGTCTCCTGCGCCAGGGTCCCGGGCGCGCCGGGAAGCAGCTCCGGGCTGACCGGGGTTTCCAGGATGTCCAGCAGCGCGCCGCGCAGCGCGCCTTCCCCGGCGTCCTGCGCGGCCTGGCGGACCGCGTGGCGTATCGCGCTCTTGTACAGCCCGCAGTTGACGCAGTACATGCTCAGGTGGTCCCCGCCGAAGGTCGAGAACCCGAGGGCGTCCTCGCTGAGGTCGCAGGTGCCCACCATGAGCCCGCCGTGCATGTTCGCCAGGTCCATCAGGACCTGGGTGCGCTCCCGCGCCTGGGCGTTCTCGAACGCCGTGTCCATCAGGCCCGGCGGGTGGCCGATGTCCCGGAAATGGGCGAGGACGGACGCCCGGATGTCGATTTCCCGCGGCTGCAGGCCCACGGCCTCCATGAGCCGCCGCGCGTTGCCCCGCGTGCGCTCGCCGGTGCCCAGGCCCGGGAGGCTGCAGGCGATGATCTGCTCCGCGGGAAGGCCCAGCAGGGCGAACGCGCGGCGGATCACGAGCAGCGCCATCGCGGAATCCAGCCCGCCGGAGACGCCGATGGTGGCCGCCCTGGCGCCGACGCGCTCCATCCGCACGGCGAGCGCGCGGGCGGGGATTTCCACACAGTCGCGGCACCAGCGCACCCGCGCGGGGCCTTCCGGGGGCATGTATGGCTCCGCCGGGTCGGGCGGCATGGCCGCGGGCTGCCGCGCGGGCGCGGGGACGGGGGTCTCGCCCGGCGGGACGGCGAAGGCAAAGGCGGCCTTCCCCGAGAAGCTGTCCGCGTGGGAGAGGATGGCGCCGCCGCGGGATATCACGGCCTCGCCGCCGAACACCTCGTCGGTCGTGGACTCGTTCGCCCCGGCGTTGGCCAGCGCGAGCACGGCGCCTTTTGCCGTGAGCGAACCCACGCGCTCCAGCAGCCGCTCCGTCCCGCCCGCGAGCGTCGGGAAGGCCGCGGGCGCGAGAACGGCGGCGCGCCCATCCAGCGCAGGCCGGGCGCATATGTCGTCCCAGAACGCCGCGGTGAGTTCCATATCCCCCTGGACGCGCATGGTTGCCTGCGCATGGCAGGCCACAGACCTCCCGCGCCATTCCGCGCTGTCCGGCACTTCGCCGCAGAAGAAGGAGCGCTCGCGCGGGCTCAGGTTTTGCTTGATGATGAACGCCGCGACCTCGCCGCCCCGGATAAGCGCAGCGGCATTGTGCACGCCCATGCCTGTCCGCAGCGGCAGGCCCAGCACGCACGCCATGTCCCCGCAGGTGCGGGCTACGTCCGCAAGCGCCCCGGCGCAGGCGTCGGTGAGCAGGCGGTGGCGGAACAGGTCCCCGCACGCCGCGGACGAAAGGGCGAGTTCCGGCAGGACCAGGGCCTGCGCGCCGGACACGCGCGCCTCATTCACTAAATCCAGGATGGCCGATAGGTTGCGGGAAACATCCCCGGGCGCCCCGTACCTCGGGGCCCCGGCCATGAGGGCCAGCGTTCCTGTCATGCGCGCATACCGCTTTCCGCGGGGAGCATCGGCCCCGCATGACGGAAAGTATAGCCATGCGGACCGCTGGGGACAAGTTCTGGGGGCGGCGTTTGGTATATAATGTGGGCACATTTCTTGTTCCGGGAGGGTGCGCATGCGGCTTGGCATCATGGGCGGGACCTTCGACCCCATACACATAGGCCACGTCGCCATCGCGCGCCTGGCGCGCGCGGAGGCGGGCCTGGAGCGGGTCATCTTCCTCCCGGACGGCGACCCGCCGCACAAGTCGCCCCGGGCGAGCGGCGCGCACCGGCTGGAGATGGCTCGCCTGGCCACTGAGGGGGAGGGGTGCTTTGAGGTGTCGGACATGGAGCTCAGCCGCCCCGGGCGCACCTACACGGTGGACAGCCTGACCGCGCTGACGGACATGTATCCGGGGTCCGGGCTGCACTACATCATCGGCTCGGACACCCTGTTCCAGTTCCCCACCTGGAAGACCGCGGAGAAGGTCGCGCGGCTGTGCCGGATGCTGGTCGCGCTGCGCCCGGGGGACGACGGCGCGGCCATCCGCGCGCAGCAGGAAGACCTCCTCGCGCGCTACGGCCTGCAGACCGCGCTGCTGCGCGGCTGCGTGCCCGACGTCTCCTCCAGCAGGATCCGCGCACTGGCCCGCGAAGGCCGGAGCATCGACGGCCTCGTGCCGCCGCCCGTCGCGGCCTATATCGCCGCGCACGGGCTGTACCGCGGCCCGGCGTGACGCTAGGGCATTCCGGCGGACATCATTTTGCATAGGGGCACGGGCGGCAGCGGAACAGGCGGCGGCCCGCGCAGCGCGCGAATGTCGCATGAAGAATGAAGTCAGCGGCTTCTGTCCGGCACTCGCGGCCGCTGACCATGAAGAAGCAACAAAAAAGAAACCCGTTTCCGGGTTTCCTGCTGTTCAGTCAGCGACGCTGATTAATAGCGGTTGTTGTGCTTGGCGTAGCAGTCGTGGCAGTAGACGGGCCGGTCGCCGCGCGGCTGGAAGGGCACCTGGGTGGTGGCTCCGCAGTCGTCGCAGATCACGGAGAACATCTGGCGCTCGGCGCCGCGGCTCTGGGTGCGGCGGTTCGCACGGCAGCTGGGGCAGCGGCCAGGCTCGTTCTGGAAGCCCTTCTCCGCGTAGAAGGCCTGCTCAGAGGCGGTGAAGGCGAACTGGGTGCCGCACTCGCGGCAGGTCAGGGTCTTGTCGGTGTTCATGGAATCCATGTCCCTCCTTGATAATTGCCAAACCATGCGATCTTGGCTTCCATGGCGCATGCATCAGTTGCCTGATGAGCAAAACCGGAGGAACACCTAATCCCTGGGTTGGTCCGCATGTATCTTACCACAATCATTATGGCTTGTATAGTGTTCTGCAAAGAATTTTTGAGGCGGCGCCCAGATTTGCGGCCCGTTTGCGCGGCGGCGGCGGTTGCGCGGAGGCGGACGGGGTTTTCGGGCGTAAAAAACCGGCCCAGAGGCCGGCCGGCGGGCGCCGCTGCGCGTCATGCCCTCCTGCGGGTATCGACCGGGATCGCCAGGCCCGCGATCAGGCTCACGGCGCCAACGATCAGCATCACGATGCGGTTGTCGGTCATGAAATCGACGGCGTCGTCCCAGAAATTCGAGGTCGTGTTGATCTGGAGCGAACCCACGCCCTCCAGGCTGACGTTGATGCCTTCCCCGCCGCTCCCGGCGTTGATGAAACCGTAGACCGCGCCCGCGATGAGCACGACCCCCACGATGATGAGCAGTGTCTTCATTGTCCATTCCCTCCGGTGTTTCATTCCCTGCGAGTACACGAAGAATGTACCCGCAGCAAGCGCGAAAACGCCGGATAACCCATGCCTTTTCGCCATTTCTGCCCCTGCCCCTTGACCGCGGGGGCGCGCATCCCCCAAAGTGGGTATCAATGGTACGGGAGGTGCAGCATGGCTGTCAGGATGATTCACACGCCGCTGGGGCTGATGCGGGCGGAGGAGGACGGCGGGTCCCTGGTTTCCCTCGTGTTCGTCCCGGGAGCGGAAGGTTTGCCCGGCGGGGACGAAACGCCCCTGCTGGCGCGGCTGGAGGCGCAGCTTTCGGAGTATTTCGCGGGGGAAAGGACCGAGTTCGACCTGCCGCTGGACCCAAAGGGCACGCCGTTCATGAAGGCGGTCTGGGCGCGGCTGTCCGGGATTCCCTACGGGCAGACAACGTCCTACGGCCGCCTGGCGGCGGATGCGGGG
>DATHTQ010000453.1:0-3503 GCA_035463055.1 Candidatus Limnocylindria bacterium | reverse complement strand
CCCAGGCTGATCGGCCTCAACAAGGGGAGCGCTATCGCCCGGGGCGATTTTCCCACGCGGTTTGATTTCGAGACGACCATCGGCGAGGACTTTATCGACACCGTGCGGACCATGCATGCGACCAAGTTCGGCCGCAATGTGGATACCGTCAGCGTCAACGACCTCGACTTCGCCATCGATTACCTTCCGCCCATCGTCACGCCCTGGTACATGGAGCTGCTGCCCTACATCCTCACGATGGGACTGGTCATGGTGTTCTGGTTCTTCATCATGCGCCAGCAGTCCGGCGGCAGCGGCAAGGTGCTGAACTTCGGCAAGTCCCACGCGAACATGGTGGACCCGGCGAAGAACAAGATCACCTTCGCGGACGTCGCGGGTGCGGATGAGGAAAAGGAAGAGCTGCGGGAAATCGTGGACTTCCTCAAGAACCCCAAGGGTTACCTGGACCTGGGCGCCCGCATCCCCAAGGGCGTGCTGCTGGTGGGCCCCCCCGGCACGGGCAAGACCCTGCTGGCCAAGGCCGTCGCGGGCGAGGCCAAGGTGCCGTTCTATTCGATCAGCGGCTCGAACTTCGTCGAGATGTTCGTGGGCGTCGGCGCCAGCCGCGTTCGTGACCTCTTTGACCAGGCGAAGCGTATGGCGCCCAGCATCGTATTTATCGACGAGATCGACGCCGTCGGCCGCCACCGCGGCGCGGGCCTGGGCGGCGGGCACGACGAGCGGGAGCAGACCCTCAACCAGCTGCTGGTGGAGATGGACGGGTTCACGACCAACGAGGGCGTCATCGTGATGGCCGCCACCAACCGGCACGACATCCTGGACCCCGCCCTGCTGCGCCCGGGCCGGTTTGACCGGCAGGTCACGGTGCATTACCCGGACATCGCCGGGCGCGTCGCCATCCTGAAGGTCCATGCCCGCGGCAAGCCCCTGCACGACGACGTGAACCTGGAGAACATCGCCAAGCGCACCCCGTTCGCCACCGGCGCCGACCTCGAGAACGTCATGAACGAGGGCGCCATCGTCGCGGCCAGGCACAAGATGAAGGTCATCACGCAGGCGCACCTCATCGAGGCCGTGGAGCGCGTGCAGATGGGCCCGGAGAAGAAGAGCCACAAGGTGCTGGAGGAGGACAAGCGCATCGTCGCCTACCACGAGGCGGGGCACGCGGTCGTCGGGCACCTGCTTCCCCTGTGCGACGAGGTGCACACCGTCACCATCATCCCCCGCGGAGGGGCGGGCGGGTTTACGCTGTCGCTGCCGGAGAAGGAGTTCGACATGACCTCCCGCGCCAAGATGCTGCAGACGGTCTCGATGATGCTGGGCGGGCATGCCGCCATCAAGATCATCGAAAACGACGTGTATACCGGCGCGCAGTCCGACCTCAAGCGGGCGACGGAAGTCATCCGCACGATGGTGACCAAGCTGGGCATGAGCGACAACCTCGGCACGATTTACCTGGGCAAGGACCAGGAAGTCTTCGTCGGCATGGAGTTCGGCCAGGTCCGCGAGTACAGCGAGGAATACGCCACCCGCGTGGACAAGGAAGTCTCTGACATCATGGGCAGGTGCTACCAGGTGACGATGGAGACCCTCAAGGCCAACATCGACAAGCTGCATGGGCTGGCTCGCCTGCTGATGGAAAAGGAAACCCTGGGCCGCGAGGAATTCGTCAGCTTCATGAGCGACGCCACCCCCGCCCTGAACCCCGCCTGATTTCGTGCAGCATCCTCTGACCAAGGCATCGGCGGCGCCGTACAGGGCCGATTTGCATGCCCATACCACCGCCTCCGACGGGACGCTGCGTCCCGGGGATTTGGTCCGTTTGGCCGCCGCCGCGGGCGTGAGCCTGCTGGCCGTCACGGACCACGACACCCTGGGCGGACTGGAGGAGGCGGAAAACGCCGCGCGCGAAGCAGGGGTTGCCTTGATACCCGGGGTGGAACTGAGCACCGCGGGCGAGTCGGAGGTGCATATCCTCGGATATTTCGTGCGGCCGGACATGCAAAGGCTGGCCGCCTTGCTGCGTGACGCCATCGAGGACCGCAGGAGCCGGGGACTCCGGTTCATCCAGAAGTTTAGGGAGCTTGGCTTGCCGTTCCGGGAAGAGGACCTGGGCCTCCCGGAGGGGACCGAATGCCACCGCCCGCACGTCGCCCAGGCGCTGGTCCGGCGGGGTTACGTGTCGTCCGTCAAGGAAGCGTTCGACCGCTACCTTGCCGTGGGAAGGCCCGGGTACATCCCTCGCAAGCGTATGGAAAGCGAAGAGGTGGTCCGCCTGCTGCGGGAAGAGGGCGCAGTGCCGGTGCTGGCCCACCCGGGGCTTATCCGCCAGGAAGCCCTGCGAAGCCCGGAGCGGCTGACACGCCTGAAGGAAGCCGGGCTCGCGGGCATGGAGGCGTACCATATCAAGCACACCCCAGCGGATTGCGAGCGGTTTGACCGCCTGGCCCGCAGCCTCGGCCTGCTGGTGACCGGCGGCAGCGATTTCCACGGGCCGCAGGACAGCCATGGGGAGCTGGGCAGCATGATGGACAAATGGCCGACGATGGACATGGACGCACGTGCGTTGCTGGCATATGCCGGCGCGCACGGCAGGATGGAACGATGACGCAGCCAAGCCCTGTTCACCGGAACGGATATGCGGGCCAAGGCGGACCCGCAGCATACCCCCCCGCGCAGGCAGCCCGGCGCGGGCTGGGTATTGGTGCGCGCCTCGGCATCACCCTCGTGGTTCTTCTCGTCGTCGCGGGCCTCGCGTTTTTCGGTCTGCGTATGCTTCGGGAGCGCCAGGTGGCGCAAAGCGTCGCCCCCTATGAGGGCGTGTTCGCGCCCAACGTCTTCGTCAACGACGTGCCCATCGGCGGCCTTGGCCCGCAGGGTGCGCTGGAAAAGCTTCGCGCGGTGGCTGCGGAGCGCCTCAACAGCTGGAACCTGGCCGTCGCGTACCAGGGGCACACGTTCGTCACGCTCAACTATGGCACCCTTGGGCTTTCCGTCCCGGACGAGGAGCTGTTCGCCGCCCTGAACGACGCGTGGGCGCTGACCCACACGGGAACGGTCCATGACCGCAGGGCCGCGATCGACGCACTGGAGCAAAATCCTTACCGCGCCTACACCACCCAGCATGAGGCGGACCAGGGCGCGCTGACGGGGCTGCTGGAGCAGATCGCGCCCTACGTCAACGCAGCCCCGGTGGACGCCGCGCTGCTCGTTTTCCAGCCGGACAGCGCCGAGCCGTTCCTGTTCCGGGAGGACAGGCCGGGCGCATGGCTGGACGTCGGCGCGGCGCGCCAGGACATCCTGGCCCGGGCGGCGGCGGGCGAGTCCGGAACATATACCCTCATGCCGCAGGTGATCCAGCCGCAGGTGACGCTCGCGAGTGTGAAAGAAAAGGTCGCTCTGCGCGCAAGCGCGTCCACCGCCATCAGCACGAGCTCCACCGAGAACCGCAACCACAACATCCAGCTCTCGCTGTCCAGATTCAACGGCAAGGTGCTGGAGCC
>DATHTQ010000452.1:0-4562 GCA_035463055.1 Candidatus Limnocylindria bacterium | reverse complement strand
CCGCCGGAGAGCGCCCCATACAGGGCGACCGGGTCCACCGCGAACTGCGGGTGGAAGCGCAGCACCATCACGCCGTTGTCGTGCCGGGCCAGGTCGCAACCCAGCGCGTTGGCGAGCGTCCTGAGGCGCGCGACGGCGATGAGGTTGACCACCGGCTCGCCCGGCTCGCCGAAGCGGTCGATGAGCTCGTCGATGAGCTCGCGCTCGTCGCCCTCGGTCCTGACCATCGCGATGCGCTTGTACACCTCGATGCGCTGGGTCTCGCCCTGGACGTAGCTTTCCGGCAGGAACGCGTCGATTCGCACGTCCACGCGCGTCTCCAGCTCGTTCTCCCGCAGCGACGAGAAGTCGCCCTGGGCTTCCTTGATGGCCTCGCCGATCATCTTGACGTACATGTCATAGCCCACCGCCGCGACCTGGCCGGACTGCTCGGGCCCGAAGATGTTTCCCGCGCCCCGGATCTCCAGGTCGCGCATCGCGATGCGGAACCCCGCGCCGAACGCGGTGAACTCCCGGATGGCGGAGAGGCGCTTCTCGGCCACCTCGCTGACCTGCTTGTCCGCGCGCACGCAGAAGAACGCATAAGCTTCGCGGCTTCCCCGCCCGACGCGCCCGCGCAGCTGGTACAGCTGGGAGAGGCCGAAGCGGTCCGCGTCGTAGACGATCAGCGTGTTCGCGTTCTGGATGTCCAGGCCGTTCTCGATGATGGTGCTGCACAGCAGCACGTCGTGCTTGCCGGTGAAGAAGTCGAGCATCACGTCTTCCAGCGCCTGCTCCGGCATCTGCCCGTGCGCCACCGCGATGCGCGCCTCCGGCACCAGCACGCGCAGGCGGGAGGCCATGCGCTCGATGTCGGCGACGCGGTTATAGAGGAAGAACACCTGCCCCTCGCGGCTGACCTCGCGCACGATGGCGTCGCGGATGAGCGCCTCGCGGTACTCCACCACGTAGGTCACCACGGGGAAGCGGTCCTCCGGCGGGGTTTCCAGCAGGCTCATGTCCCGCACGCCCACCATGCTCATGTGCAGGGTGCGCGGGATGGGCGTCGCGCTGAGGGTCAGCACGTCGACCGTGTTCTTGAGGTTCTTGATCTGCTCCTTGTGCCGCACGCCGAAGCGCTGCTCCTCGTCGATGACCAGCAGCCCCAGGTCCTTGAACGTCACGTCCTTGGACAGCAGCCGGTGCGTGCCGATGAGGATGTCCACCTTGCCCTCGCGGGCCCGCGCGAGCGTGGCCTTGTTCTCCCTGGGGGAGCGGAAGCGGCTGACGAACTCGATGGTGACCGGGAACCCCTCGAAGCGCTTGAGCAGCGTGCGCGTGTGCTGCATGACAAGGATGGTGGTTGGGGCCAGGAAGGCGGCCTGCTTCCCGTTGACCACCGCCCGGAATGCCGCGCGCATCGCAACCTCTGTCTTCCCGTAGCCGACGTCGCCGCACAGCAGGCGGTCCATGTTCTGCGGCCTCTCCATGTCGGACAGGACTTCGCCCACGGCCTGCTGCTGGTCCTGGGTCAGTTCGTAGGCGAACTGGTCGGCGAACTGGCCCTCGAACGCCTCCATCGGCTCGAACGCGTACCCGGGCGTCGCCTGTCGGGAGGCGTACAGCTTGACCAAGTCGAAGGCCAGCTGCTTGAGCCCCGCCTTGACCCTGCTCTTCTGCTTCTGCCAGGTATTGGTGCTCAGGTCGTTGAGCTCCGGCGGGCTGTCCGGGCTGCCGATGTACTTCTGCACCCGGTCGAACTGGTCCGTGGGCACGTACAGCTTGTCGCTGCCGCGGTAGCGGATGAACAGGTAGTCGCGCCAGACGCCCTCGGACTGCAGGCGCACGGTGCCTTCGTACACGCCGATGCCGTGGTGCTCGTGCACGACGAGGTCGCCCACCGCCAGGTCGGTGAAGGCCTCGATGCGCTGGTCGCCGCTGCGCGCCTTGCGCTGGTGCTGGCGGGCGGTGCCGAACAGGTCCGCGGGGGAGAGGACGACCAGACCCGCGCCCTCGAACACGAAGCCCTCGGAGACGCTGCCGTTGAGGATGGATATGGCGGCGTTCCGGCCGCCCTCCGCCTGCATCGAGGCGCTCAGCCCGTGGGAGGCGAGCATGGCCGCGAGCCGGTCGCTGCGGGTCTGCCCGCCCGTGAACATGAACACCCGGTGCCCCAGGCCCTGCCAGGCGCGCAGGTCCTCCGCGAGCGCCGGCAGCCTGCCGTGGTACCCCTGCGGGGTCGTGCCGGACGCCTGCAGCGTGGCGTCGGGCGCGAGCCCGCCCATGCCCAGCAGCAGGTCCTGCACGGTGACGTAAGCCGTCTTGTGAAGCCGCGCCTGCACCGCGGCGCGGTCGCGCAGCAGCATGTCCTGCGAGGGGTGGGCGTTGCCGGCCTGCAGCGCCCCGTCGAGCATCTGCGCGTACCCTTCGGCGTTGTCCTCCATGTGGGACAGCGCGCGGTCCGGCGTGTCCAGCACGAGAAGCGCGCCTGCAAGCCAGTCGGGCAGCCAGCGGTCGCCCGGGTAGAGCAGGTGCGCCCACATGTGCGCGTCCTCGAAATCCCCGTTCTGCAGGAGCAGCTCCACGTCCGGGGCGGCGAAGCGCGTGTCGGTCTGTGCGGCCGCCATGCGCCGGCCTATGCCCGCCTCCGCCTTTTCCATGCCCTGGCGCAGGCGGAGGGCCGCCTCCTCGCGCGCCTCGGCGGGCAGCCACTGCTCGGACGCGGGGGTGACGGTCAACTGCGGGAGGGAGGTGTGGCTTCGCTGGGTGAGCGGGTCGAAGGCGCGCACCGACTCGACCTGCACGTCGAAGAACTCGACGCGCACGGGGGAGTCCGCGACCGGGGGGTACACGTCGAGGATATCGCCGCGCAGGGCGAAGCTGCCCTTGCCCTCGACCAGGTCCGCCCGCTCGTAGCCCATGCCCGCGAACCGCGCGGCCAGGTCCTGCGGGGAATGGGTGTCCCCGGGTTTGATCGTGAGCACCGCGGCGTCGAACCACTCCGGCGGGGGCATCCGGGACTGCAGCGCCTCCGCGGAGACCACCGCGAGCCGCGCCTCCCCGGAGCGCATGTGCGCCAGCGCGCGCAGGCGCTGCCAGTCGCCCACCCTGCTGCTGACGGCGCGCAGGAAGCGGATCTCCTTCTGCGGGAGGAACACCACCCCGGGGCTGCCGGCCTGGGCGAGGTCCTCCGCCGCCTGCCGGGCGGCCCGTTCGCTGGGCAGCACGTAGACCACGGGCCGCTCCCGCGACATCGCGAGCGCGGCGAAGGCGCGCTGCGTCGGCGTCATGTCGTACAGCGCGGCGTGCTTCTTTTTCGCGGCCAGCGCGAGCGCCTGCTTCAGGGCCGGGTGCCCGAGGAGCCGCGAGAGCATCTCAGACGGCATCGGCGCCCTCCGCGGACGGGGCGTCCTTCTTCGGCTTGCTCTTCACGTTGTAGAGGTTCATGGCCTTCTGGATGCCCAGGTCGACGAATCCCACACCCGCCTTCGCCGCGAGCGAGATGGCCTCGCGGATGGAGGCGGCTCCGTCGTCCTTCTCCCAGACGGAGAGCACCCAGTCCCGCAGGTCCCAGCCAGGGGGCGGGGCGCCGACGCCGATGCGGGCGCGCGGGAAATCCTCGCTGCCCGTCGCGTCCAGGATGCTGCGCCAGCCGTTGTGGGTGCCCGGGCCTCCGGTGTGCCGGATGCGCATCGCGCCCGGGGGGAGGTCGATGTCGTCGGAGAGCACCATGACGTCCTCCGGCTGCAGCTTGTACCAGCGCATCATGTCGCGCACCGCCTCGCCGGAGAGGTTCATGTAGGTCAGGGGCTTGACCAATACCACGCGCCCGTCGCCGCGGCGCGCCTCGTACACCAGGCTCCTGAACTGCTTCCTGGGGCCCGCGGGCTTGAGTTCGCGGATGATTTCATCCAGCGCCAAATACCCGACGTTGTGCCGGGTGCGCTCGTACTCCGGGCCGGGGTTGCCCAGGCCCACCAGCGCCTTCATCGCGCCTGCGCCCCTTTTTCGGCGAGCCACGCCGCCGTCCGCACGCGGATGGGGGAGGATATTCCGTCGCCCGTGAACGTCATCAGCGGCCATTCGGGCACGTCGGCGAGCGGCTCATCGCGCTCTTGCGCGAGCATGAAAGCCAGCCCCGCCACCCGGGTGTCGAACTCCTTCATCAGCGAAATCATACCCCGGGCGGTCCCGCCCTGGCGCATGAAGTCGTCCACGATGAGCGCCGTGCCGCCTGGCTTTACCGCCCGGCGCGCCAGGGACATCGTCTCCACACCGCCTTTGCCGTCGGGGAAGCTCATGTTGACCGAGCTGCCCTCGTACACCTTGCCGACCCTGCGGGCGATGACCAGCGGCACGTCCAGCGCGGCAGCCGTCATCATCGCGACCGGGATGCCCTTGGTCTCCATCGTGAGGACGAAACCCACCCCGGAGTTATAGAACGGCGCGGCCATCACCGCCCCCATCCTGCGCGTGAGCCCCGGGTCCGCCAGGATGTCGGACACGTATAGGTAGCCGCCGGGCATCGAGCGGTCCGGCGCGTTGAGCATGTCCGCGATGCCATCCATGACCCGGGCGGCCTC
>DATHTQ010000451.1:0-3029 GCA_035463055.1 Candidatus Limnocylindria bacterium | reverse complement strand
GGAGGGTTGGCAATGGAGAGGAAGACGCCCCTGTATGACCTGCACCTGGAACTCGGGGGGAAGATCGTGCCGTTCGCGGGATACCTGCTCCCCGTGCAGTACGATACGGGGGTCATCCGCGAGCACATGGCCGTGCGCACGGCCTGCGGGCTGTTCGACGTGTCACATATGGGCGAGATCCGCTTCCGGGGACCCGAGGCGCTCGCCAACCTGCAGAACATGCTGTGCAACGACTACGCCGTCATGGACGCGGGCCGCGTCCGCTACAGCCCCATCCTCAACGAGGACGGGGGCATCGTGGACGACCTTGTGGTCATGAAGGTGGCGGACGACGAGTACCTGCTCGTCGTCAACGCGGCGAACAAGGACAAGGACTACGCCTGGTTCACCGCGCACAGGCAAGGCGACGTCGAGATCGTTGACGAGTCGGAGGATTTCGCCCAGCTCGCGCTGCAGGGCCCGATGGCCCAGCACATCCTGACCAAGGTCGCCGAACCCGCGCGCCTGCCGCAGAAGTACTACAGCTTCACCCAGGGAGTGGCGGTCGCGGGCGTCCCGTGCCTGGTGTCGCGCACCGGGTATACCGGCGAGCATGGGTACGAGCTGTACTGCGCGCCGGACCGCGCCGTGGAGCTCGCGCGCGCGCTGCTGCTGGCTGGCGCGGACGACGGGCTCATCCCTTGCGGGCTGGGCGCGAGGGACACCCTGCGGCTGGAAGCCGGCATGCCGCTGTACGGCCACGAGATGACGGACGACATCACCCCGTACGAGGCGAGCCTCGACAATTTCGTCAAGATGGACAAGCCGGGCTTCATCGGCAAGCAGGCGCTGCTGGCAAGGGGCGCTCCCCAGCGCCGCCGCGTCGGCCTGACCCTTACGGACCGCGGCATCGCCCGCGAGCACTGCGACGTCCATGCGGACGGCGCAGTCGTCGGCTTCACGACCAGCGGCACGATGCTGCCGTTCACGGGCAAGGCCTCGGCGATGGCCATCGTCCGCAGCGAGTACACGCAGCCCGGCACCGAGGTGGAGGTGGACGTCCGCGGAAGGAAGCTCAGGGCCGAAGTCGTCACGCTCCCGTTCTACAAACGAGCCTGAAAACAAACATAGGAGGTCGCCATGAACGTTCCGGAAAACCTCAGGTACGCAGCCACCCACGAATGGGTCAGGGATGAGGGGGACACCGTCCTCATCGGCATCACCGACCACGCCCAGCACGAGCTGGGGGACATCGTGTTCATCAACCTTCCCAACGTGGGCGACCGCGTCGTCACCGGCGAGGCGCTGGCCGACGTGGAGAGCGTCAAGGCCGTCAGCGACATCATCAGCCCCGTGACCGGCACGGTCCGCGAGGTCAACGAGGCCCTGCTGGACCATCCCGAGCTCATCAACGCCGACGCCTACGGCGCGTGGATCGCGCGGGTGGGCAGCGTGAGCAGCTCGGAGGGCCTGATGACCGCCAAGGAGTACAGGGACCAGCTGGACAGGGAGGCCTGAGGATGGGCAGCTACCTGCCGAGCACCCCCAAGGACCGGGAGGAGATGCTGAAGTTCATCGGCATGTCCTCCCTCAAGGACCTGTTCCGCGACATCCCGAAGGAAATGCTGCTGGAGGACTCCGTCGGCATCGCGCCGGGGCTTTCGGAAATGGAAGCCCGGGCGGAGATGGAGCGCATCGCCGCCCGAAACACGGCGTTCCCGCTCATCCTGCGCGGAGCCGGGGCGTACGACCACTACATCCCCGCCATCGTCAGCACCGTCACCTCCAAGGAGGAGTTCGTCACCACCTACACGCCCTACCAGGCAGAGATCAGCCAGGGCGTGCTGCAGTCCATCTTCGAGTACCAGACGATGATCTGCGAGCTGACCGGTATGGACGCGAGCAACGCCTCGGTGTACGACGGCGCGAGCGCCGCCGCGGAGGCCGCGATGATGTGCCTCGGGCGCGGGAAGGCCCGCGTGTACGCCGCCGCCACCGCCCACCCGGACACGCTGAACACGATCCGCACCTATTGCTGGGGACGCGGCGTCCCCTTCGAGCTGCTGCCCGAAAAGGACGGCCGGGTGGACAAGGACGCCCTGAAAAACCTCGCGGCGGACGCCGCGTGCGTGTTCCTCCAGCAGCCCAACTTCTACGGGTTGCTTGAGGACGCCGAAGATGTAGCCTCCCTCGCCCACGCCGCCGGGGCGAAGGCCGTCATGGGCGTATACCCCATCATGCTCGGCCTGTGCAAGACCCCGGGCGAGCTCGGGTTCGACATCGCGACCGGGGAAGGCCAGCCGCTCGGCCTCGCGCTCAACTGGGGCGGCCCGTGGCTGGGGTTCATGGCCGCCCGGAAGGACATGACCCGCAGCCTGCCCGGCCGCATCGTCGGCGAGACGACCGACAAGCAGGGGCGCAGGGCGTTCGTGCTGACCCTGCAGGCGCGTGAGCAGCACATCCGCCGCGAGAAGGCTTCCAGCAACGTATGCACCAACCAGGCGCTTTGCGCGATGACCGCGGCGGTATACATGGCCGCCATGGGCCCCCAGGGCATGGAGGAAGTGGCGTCGCTGTGCTGGGACCACGCCCACTGGTTCCAGGAGGAACTGGCGAAGATCCCCGGGTTCGAACGGGTGCATGGCGGGGAGTTCTTCAACGAATTCCTGACGAAGTGCCCGATAGCCCCCGAAAAGCTGGAGGCGGAACTGGCGGCGCGCGGTATCCTCAGCGGTCTTCCCCACCAGGGCGGCATGCTGTGGTGCCTGACCGAGAAAACGGGCAAGAACGAAATGGACCGGGCGCTGGCGGCCATCCGGGAGGTATGCGGACAATGAAAATGATCTTTGAACGCAGCGGCGAAGGCCGCCGCACGTTTATCCTCCCAGCGAGCAAGGTGAAGGCCCGGCCGTTCCCGGACAGCCTGAAGCGCAGCGAGCGTCCCCGGCTCCCCCAGATGAGCGATGTGACCATCGGCCGGCACTACACCGCGCTGGCCAAGCAGGCGTTCGGCGTCAACAGCGGTTTCTACCCGCTGGGCTCCTGCACCA
>DATHTQ010000450.1:0-3653 GCA_035463055.1 Candidatus Limnocylindria bacterium | reverse complement strand
ATGCCGGCACCCAGGCGGGGTACAGCGCGCCCTACGCCCAGTATGCGCAAAACGCCTACGCGCCGCAGCAGGCGCAAAACGGCTATGCCCAGCCCGGCTATCCCCAGCAGGGTAATTATCCCCCCGCGCAGAACGCCGCCGGCTATGCGCCGCAGCAGTACGCCCAGCAGTACGCCCCCGTCCCCCAGCCCGGCCAGTACGCCCCCCAGGGGTATCCGGGCGCGGAAGCCGCATACGCCGCGCAGTCCCCCTATGCCGCCCCCCAGGCCGCACCGCAGCCCGCGCCCCAGCAGGCGCGGCAGGGGTACGCGCCCATCCAGTCCACCGCGCCCCAGCATATGCAGCTCAACCAGGGTGCGGACTCCGCGCCCCGCAGCCGCCGCGCCGCCCAGCACGACGCCCGCACACCGCAGCCGGAAGGCAACATCGTGCCCTTTCCGGGGGTCGAGCAGGCTGCCCCCGCCCCGGAGCCGCGGCAGATGGACGCGTACGTCGTCAACGTGACGGGCATCAACGGCTGCCGCCAGGCGATGACGTGCCTGCGCAAGGGGCAGTGCACGCTGGTCGTCATGGACCAGCTTGCGGACAAGGCCGAGGTGCGCCGATACGTGGACATGCTCAACGGCGCGTGCTTCGCGCTGGGCGGCACGATGACGAGGCTGTCGCTCAAGGTGGGCTTCTACCTCCTCGCCCCGAGTGGCATGATGGTGTACACCGACCCGCTGACCGCGAGCGCCAACGCCCCGCAGGCAGCGCCCCAGGGCACCTCCCAGGCGGCTTATGCACAGCCGGGCATGGGCCAGGCGGCGGGCGCCCCCTCAGCGGCGCAGTGGCCGGCCCCGGGCGCGTACGCCCCGCCCGCGCAGCAGCCTTCCTACGCGTATCCCCAGGCTCCCTTCGGCGCCGGCGCGCCCCAGGCCCAGGCGCAGGGCAGGCAGGCGTACGCCCCGCAGTATGCCAACGAGGTCTATGAGGAAGAGCGCGCGGCGCTGTAGGATAGATACCGACAGAAGGGAGAGGCGTCATGGCAATCACTGTCACGATGATCGAGGAGAAGGAGTTCAAGACCAAGGTCCGGGGGTACGACCCGCTGGAGGTTGACGAGTTCCTGGATGCCATCTGCGACGAGATAGACAGCCTGAACGCGACCATCGCGCAGCTGCGCGAGCAGCTCAAGCAGCAGCAGGGCGCGAACCTGTACATGCCCGCGCCCGCCGCGCCGATGCCTGCCGCACCGGCCCCCGCGCCCGCGCCCGCCCCGGCACAGGCCGCCCCCCGCGCGCCGGAGCTGCCCGCAGACCTCAAGACCGCCAAGCTGCTGCTGGAGGAGACCCAGCGCGCCTGTGACATGGCCCTGGCCGAGGCCAACCGCCGCGCGCAGGAAATCATCGCCCAGGCGGAAGGCAGCCTCCCTGACGCCGAGACCCGCGACCTGGAAGCCCGGCGCGAGGAGCTGCAGCGCGAGATCGAGTCCCTGACCGAGCGTTCGGAGAAAATCAAGCAGCGGCTGAAGACGATGCTCAAGGACCAGATCGACATCGTGGAATCCGAGCTGCCCTGACATGGCCATCGGAGCGCTGGAAGCCGGCGGCACCAAGATGTCCCTGGGGGTGTTCACCAGCCGCCTGCGCAGGACCGCCGCTCTGACCATCCCCACGGCCACGCCCGACGAGACGGTTCCCCGCATCGCGGCCTTCTTCCGGGAGCATGCCGTGACCTCATTGGGCATCGCGGCCTTCGGGCCGGTGGACGTCCGCCGGGGCACCCCGGGGTACGGCACCATCCTCAACACCCCGAAGCTTGCCTGGCGGCGCTACCCGCTGCTGCAGGCGCTGCGGGACGAACTGGACATCCCCATCGCGCTGGACACCGACGTCAACGCGGCCGCCCTGGCCGAGGTCACGCAAGGCGCAGCGAAGGGCCTCAAGAACTGCCTCTACCTGACGGTGGGCACCGGCATCGGCGGGGGCCTCGTCAGCGAGGGCAGCCTCGTGCACGGCCTGATGCACCCGGAGTGGGGACACCTGTTGCTCCCCCGCCATCCGGACGACCCGATGCTAAACGGCGTATGCCCGTTCCACGCCAGCTGCGCCGAGGGGTTCGCCTCCGGTCCCGCGATGCAGGCGCGCTGGGGCATGGCCGCGGCCGACCTGCCCGCCGACCACCGAGGCTGGGACATGGAGGCCTGGTACCTCGCCCACCTGTGCATGAACGCCGTCATGGCGGTATCCCCCGAGGTCATCCTGCTGGGCGGCGGGGTGCTGCACGCGCCGCAGCTGCTTCCCCTTGTCCGGTCCCACCTCGAGCGGCTCATGGGCGGGTACGTGGACCCGGAGCTGCTCCCAGCCATGGACGACTACGTGCGCTCCCCCGCGCTGTACCCGGACAGCGGGCTGGTCGGCGCCGCGCTGCTGGGAAGGGGCGCGAAGGC
Organism: Candidatus Limnocylindria bacterium; assembly: GCA_035463055.1. Taxonomy (GTDB): domain Bacteria; phylum Bacillota; class Clostridia; order Christensenellales; family Aristaeellaceae; genus UBA6115. Next base: position 1,222 of record DATHTQ010000450.1, on the reverse strand, counting down.
CTGAGACGAACCGGTCTCCGAAGCGCTGCGAGGCGCTTTTTTCATGCCACGGAGGATGCCGCCGCCCGTCACGGAAGACAGGCGCAAATGGACAGACAGGCGCAAGGTTGACTTAATCCTGCGGAAGTATATAATGCTTGCGGTGTGCGGACACGCACGCCGCAATGCGTACAGGTAGGTGTGTCGTGGTTGCCATCGCGCTGTTCCTGCTCTGGGTGCTGTTCAACGGCAGGCTGACCTGGGAGATCGCCGCCTTCGGCGCCCTGGTTTCGCTTGCGCTTTCGTGGTTCGTGGGGCGGTTCGTCGCGCCCGGACTCACGCTGAAGGCGCAGTTCAGGGCCGCGCGCATCGTACCGGACCTGCTGGGGTACGCGGGGCTGCTGCTGCGGGAGATCATGAAGGCGAACCTCGCGGTCATCCGCCTCATCCTGTCCTCGCGCGACGAGGCCGTGCCCAAGCTCGCGCACTTCACCACCCCGCTTCGCACCGGGCCCGCGCGCGCGCTGCTGGCCGACAGCATCACGCTGACGCCCGGCACCATCACCGTGCACCTGCAGGGGGACGAGTATCTCGTGCACTGCCTGGACGAGGGCATGGAGGAAGGCCTGGCAGGGAGCGAGCTGGAACGACAGCTGCTGGCCATCGAAGGGCGCTTCGGCGCGGGGGCGGCGCATGCGGATTGACAATTTCTACGGCGCGCTGTACTCCCTCACGCTGGCCGCCCTCATCGCCATGGCGGTCGCCTGCTTCATCCGGGCGCTTCGCGGCCCGTCCATCGCGGACAGGGTGGTGGCCGTCAACATGATCGGCACGCAGGTCATCATCATGTGCGCGGTGGTCGCGCTGCTCATCGGCGAGGGCTACCTGACAGACGTGGCGATGCTGTACGCGATGATAAGCTTCCTCGCCGTCGTGTCCCTGTGCAAGGTCTACATGGGCGTGTACCTGGAGCGGCTCGCGCGCAGGAAGGAAGCCGGCAATGCTTGAGTGGCTGCGGTTCGCCCTTTCCGCCGCGCTGATGACGGCGGGGCTGTTCACCCTGCTGGTCGCGGTCATCGGGGTATACAAGTTCGACTACGTGCTCAACCGCATGCACGCCGCCGCCACGGCCGACACCCTGGGCATCCTGTTCTGCCTGCTTTCCTTGATGGTGAGCGCCCCGGACGCCTGGACGGTGGCGAAGCTCGCGCTCATCGTCGTATTCCTGTGGGTCGCCAGCCCC
>DATHTQ010000449.1:0-3105 GCA_035463055.1 Candidatus Limnocylindria bacterium | reverse complement strand
CATCGTCCATCCGTGCCGGTTACCTTTCCCGCTTCCTCAGGTAGCGGGCTACGCCCATGGCCGGCACCGCAAGGCACAGGGCAAGGAGGAGCAGGGACGCCAGGCTGTGCACCGCCACCGCGCGGTCCAGGCTGTCCCAGGTGATCCCGTATGAGCCGGCGTACCCGCCCTCCGGGCTGCCGATGTGCAGCAGGGCGAACGAGAAGTTCCGCACGGCGATTTTTTCCGCCTGCCCCTGCGGGAGGATGTGCACGCCCCGCTCCGGCGCGGTCTCCGCGGCCTTGGGGAGCATCGCCGCAGGCGATTCCGCATAGAGCATGCCCACCAGCTCCGCTTTCGCGCGCCTGGCGCCTTCCCCGTAGTCGGTTTCCGCGTTGACGGTGAAGCTGTACCACCGCGTGCCGGTCAGGCCGGAATACGCGCGGGACATGACCGGGTCGCCCTTTTCCTCCCCCAGCGCGGCGGACAGGCTTTCCAGCGAGTCGAACCGGGTCCTGGCGGCGAACCGGATGGGGTCCAGGGACTGGAAGGCGATGAAGGCGACGAGCAGCGCCAGCGCGGCCGCGCCGAACCGCGCCGCGGTGCGCGCCTGCAGCCTGTGGTTGCGCTTTTCCTTATCATTGTACGCGTACTGGGGGTTGCGCATCGTCCTGCCCCGCACGAGCAGATGGATGAGCAGGCACACGGCGGCGGAAACGAGCAGGCAGAAGGGCAGCGTCCTGAGCCACGCGGAGAACTGCAGCACCCGCTTCGCGTAGCCCGCGCTGTCCAGCAGCACCAGGGGCGACAGGCAGATCGCGGTGGCAGCGTTGGCGCACACCGCCGCGACGAAGTACCGGATGACGGTCCTGCGGTACTGGGCGGACTGCCCGCCGCCCAGCTCGTCGTCCCCCGCCGCGCCCAGGGCGCGGGACGTGCTGTTGACGGCCCAGATGAGGCTTGCCGCGACCAGCGCCATCGCCAGCCCGAAGCCGAGCACGCTCTCATAGAAGCCGTAGGCGCACACCAGCATGACCAGCGCGGCGCCCACCGTCAGGCCGGCGGCGTACAGCAGGCGCGACTGGTACCCCCGCAGGCTGGCGGCGTACATCTGCCGCACCTGCTTTTCCGTCTTCCTGGTGTCGGGCGCGGGGTCGTCCCCGCCCTGGACGGACGCGGGGCGGCGCTCGCCGCGCAGGATCTCGTCGCAGGTCACCCCGAAGATTTCGGCGATGACGGGCAGCAGGCTGATGTCGGGGGCGCACTCGTCCCGCTCCCAGCGGCTGACCGCCTTGTCGGATACGTTGAGCTTCTCGGCGAAATCTTTCTGCGTCATGCCGTTCGCCTTGCGCAGCACCGCGATGAACGCGCCGATGGTTTTCCTGTCCACTGATTTTTCTCCCTTCGCTTGCTTCCCAGGCCTGAAAGCAAGCCGATTCTACCTGACAGGGAGTGAGAATCACACTCCGCGGACCGTGAATGCCTCTACCAAAGTGAGAATCAGCGCGAATTGTACAAATAGTCGCGGATACGTCCGGGAGCGCAGGCGGCGGAGCGATGTTGGGGGGAGTTTTCGGGGATACGGCCGAAGACCGTATAGCCCTCCCATGAACGGGATGAAGCCCCGGCAGCGCAGGTCACCCGGCGTCCTCCCCGAGCAACGCGTACACATACGTATCCTTCCACACCGGGTTCCCCTGCCCGTCCCGGCGGAAAAACACGTTCTTCCGCAGGTGCCCCTCCCGCCGGAACCCCAGCCGCTCCAGCAGCCTCCACGACGGGGCGTTGTCCGGGTCGCACTCCGCATACACCCGGTGCGCGCCGTGGGCGAAAGCCTCGCGCACCAGCGCCCCGCACGCCTCCCGGGCGTACCCCCTGCCCCAGTACCCCGGGTGGAACAGGAAGCCCAGCTCCATGGTTTCATAGTCCCGCCTGCCCAGGTACACCATGCCGACCATCTTCCCGGTTTCCTTGAGGACCGCCGCCGTGAACGCGCCGCTCGCCACGCGCCCCTCCAGTTCCCGCCCGGCCTGCGCGGGGTCCATGACGCCGTACGGCTCGAAGCGCAGCGCCTCCGGGCTGGAGACGATCTCGCGGAAATCCGCCAGGTCCCCGGCGCGCAGTGCCCGCAGCGCCAGCCTGGCCGTCATCCGCTCCGCATCCGTCCGCGCCCCGTCCACCGAACGTCCCTCGTCCATCCTCGCCCTCCGGCCATGTATGTGTGTCCGCCCACGGTTATATGCCTGTCCCGCGGCGGCGTCAACGGGCGGCGTCCGCCGCCCGTGCCTTCCGGCACGGGCCGGGGCATATCATGCCGGAACGATATGCCTTCGCCCCGCCCTCAAATCCGCTTCTTTTTTCCCTTTTCCGGGGGTATGATGTGTCGGGCGCGGCGGTGTTGCCGCGTTTCCTTGCGGATGGGGTGGTGGATATGCGCGGCATCCTCATGCGGTTCTTCTCGGGCATCCTTATCGTATTCTTTTTGGTGTCTCCCGCCCCCGGCGCGGCAGCCGGGGAAATGGCCATGAAGGAAGGCAGCCACGGCGCGGCCGTCCATGCGCTCAAGGTCCGGCTGTTCGACCTGGGCTACCTGGACGCCGTCCATGACGCGAACGACCGCTACGGCCCCGCCACCGCGGCGCAGGTCGCGCATTTCCAGGAACGCAGCGGCCTGCCCGCCACCGGGGAGGCGGACGCGCGTACGCTGGAGGCGCTGTATTCCCCCGGCGCGGTGAAGGCCCCCCTGCCGGAGGGCCGGCCCCTGTACGACGTGGACCCCGACGCCGTGCCGGACGTCCGCCCGGACGGCATGCCGGACCTGGACGCCGGGGGGTTCCTGCCCCAGGGCAGCGAGCCGTTCGTGTACAAAAACCGCGCCGCGGGGTACTGGGCGTACGTGTCCGACCGGCTCAACATCAGCGTGACCCGGTTCTACCAGTCCGCGGGCCAGATCGAGTGGTTCGAAGCCTACGTCTCCTTCCGGGACGGCGGGAAGCCCGTGAGCGTGGAGTCCGACCGCGACGGCAAGGCGCTGGAGCAGCCGCTGCACCTGGCGCGCGAGGCGGGCGCGGTGCTGGCCCTGAGCGACGACTTCTGGCGATACCGCAAGGCCAACGAACTGCACAC
>DATHTQ010000448.1:0-3508 GCA_035463055.1 Candidatus Limnocylindria bacterium | reverse complement strand
TCAGCCCGCCGGACACGGCGTTCCTGAAGGCCGCCGCGGAGCGGGGCGCGCGGACCATCGACGGCCTGGGCATGCTGGTCAACCAGGCGGCGCTCAACTTCACGCTGTGGACCGGGAAGGAAGCGCCGGAGGAAGTCATGGAGAAGGCGCTGCGCGCGGAGTTCGGGCTGGCTTAGGGAAAACCTCCATTAGAAGGAATGCGAAAGCGGCGGATGACCCGCCGCTTCGTTTATTATGTTCCTTTACCGCTTCGGTCAGGGGTTCATCCCGAGCAGCTTCGTCATCATGTAGCCCGTCCGGCCGTCCGCCCAGACCTGGGTCCAGAACTCGCCCCAGCGGATGACGTACACGGCGGAGCCGTTCGCGTACAGCCCCAGGGACTCCGAGCCCGTGCTCGCCCGCGCCCGCAGGTGCGCGCCCTGGCCGCCGGGGTTGTCCACCCGGACGACATAGGCGTTGGGCGGCGGGGTGCCGGGGTTCACGACCGGGGAGGCGAGGGACGGCCCCTGGGGCGAGATGCCGGAGCCCATCATGAACCCGACCTTGCCGTCCGGCGCCAGCACATGGGCGAAGTCGTCGGTGTAGCCGAGCACCGTCACCATGGTGCCGTTGGGATAGGCGCCGGCCCTGTCGCTCTGGTAGGACTGCGCCGCGCGCAGGGTCAGCGAGGGGCCGTCGGCATAGGCCACCGCGGACTCGGGCACCGCGGGCCCCTCGGAGCCGGACGGCGGGTCAAGCAGCAGCTCGGCCTCGGGCAGGAACCCGTTCAGGCTGCCCACGGCCACCGCGGCCCAGCCGTCCTGCGGCTGCCCCAGCACGCGCACCCACACGCCCGGGAAGTACCAGCCCAGCGAGTCCGCATTGCGCGAGGCGCGCGCGCGCAGGCGCACGGGGCCGTCGCCGCCCAGGATCATCGCGAACCGGGGGCCGTCCTCGGGCATGAGCGGCCGCAGGTTCTCCGGCCGCGCCCACAGCGCGAAAGGCTGGCCGGCCTCGGTGATGACGCGCACGCGCGCCCAGCCGCCCTCCTCCCCCGCCATCTCGAACGCCTCCCCGGCGTACAGCGTGCGGACCGGGGCGGCGCCAGCATCCGGGGTATGGAACAGCGGGCGCGCCTCGCCCGCGTTGATGTACATCTCGGGGGCCGGCTCCATGCGCGCGCCGGAAACCCCCATAAGCAGGGCCGCCAGCAGCATCCAGGCCAAAAACCGTTGTTTCACTCTCGCCTCCTTTGCCGTTTCGGCACAGGGGGATTATACCACCCGCCCGGGGGCGGTTTTTTCGCGCTCTGCAAAACGCGCGGTTTTGGGCGTGAGGATACTTCTTCCCTTTCGCGTTGACACGCGTTTGGGGCGTGGTATACCCTGCGTATATAGAACATATGTTCTCATTAAGGAGCGTGCGATGACGGAAATGCTGCGGGAGCTGCGGGCGGCGCTGAGCCTCGCGGGCATCAGCCGCAGGGAGGCGGCCAAGGCGCTGTACCTGAGCTACACGGCGCTCAACCGCAAGCTGCGGGGCGAGCTGCCCATGGCGCGGGAGGAAATGGACGCGCTGCGCAAACTGCTGGAGGGGAGGGGGCCGCGGAAATGAGCGCCCGGCAATTCCTGGAGAGCTACGGGGACATCCTGGACCGGGCGGGCCGCCTGGAGCGGGAGGCGCTGCTGTGCCGCCGCTACGCCAGGCAGCAGCCGGACAACCCGCGGTGGGCCGCCCGGGCGGAGGACCTGGAGGGGGAGCTGCGCAAGGCCCGGCGGCTGGGCGACACCCGCAAGCGCGAGATCGAGGAGAAGATCGCGTGCCTGGAAAACCCCGCCGAGGCGCTGGTGCTCTCGATGCGCTACCTGGGCCGGTACACCTACGACGAGATCGCGGAGGTGAGCACCTATTCCCCGCGCCACATCCAGCGCCTGCACGTGCAGGCCGTGGGGCGCCTGGAGATATTCATGGATACGGGACCATGCGCGAATGGCCGATGCCGATGATGTCCTGCTTCGTCGCTTTGCCCTTCGCTCCCATCCCGCCAAGCCGTGCGCGGCTTGCCGTGATTGCCGCTTCGGGAAAGCTCCTCCCCGCCGAAAGCAGGCTTTCGGCGGATGGCGGGGAAGCGGGCTGGAACGCGGGAAAAAACACGGGGAACCGCCACTTGCTTTAGCTCACGGATACGGAACCATTTTTGAATGCCCAATCCCGATGATGTCCTGCTGCTTCCTTGCCTTCTGGTAGCCGTTGTAGATGCCGGGGTCCATGACGTTTCGCCCCATGAACACCATCGCGGCGGTCTGCCCGCCGTCCAGCGTGAACGCCTCGTGGCACCCGGCCTCCAGCAGGCGGTCCGCCACGAAGTCCAGCGGGGCGCCGGCGCTGCGGTCGTTGCGCCCCTCGACCATGATGCCCACGAAGTGCCCTGGCCCGGCGACGCCGATGGCGCTGCGCGGCTCGCGGTGCGTGAAGGAGACGGGCAGCCGCGCATCCTTGACCCGGTCCCGGAACAGGATGGGCCCGAAGGCGAGCACGTCGCGCGCGCCCGCGTCCAGGTAGCCCTGCGCGCCCATCTCCCCCGGCACGCGCATCTCTATGCGGCCGTCGGGGAAGAGGGCGAGCTCGTCCAGCGGCGGCACCGCGGCGCGGGCGCGGGAATACGTCTCCTCGTGCAGGATCTTGCCTCCCCGGATGATGACGCCGGGGAGCTTCCTGTCGTACACGCGGTCGGCGAACAGGTCGCCGTTCTGCGCGTAGACGACGTCGTTGTCCCGGGCGATCTTCTCCGGCCGCTCCAGCACGCGGGGGTTTTTGGGGTTGGCCATGAACGCGCGGAACGCCTCGCCCTCCCGGAAGCGGACGTCGGCGACATACCACACGACGGCCCGGCGGCCGTACGTCCCGGAATGCCGCGCGATGTCCACGCGCAGCGTCGGGGAAACGTACAGCCAGCGGCCCAGCGCCTCGTCGGCGAACGCGTACTCGCCGTGGGGCAAAAAGCCCTCGGCGTCGGTCCCGGGCGGGTCCGGGACGGGCGGGGAGACGGAAGACCCCGCCGGCGCGGGCACGGACCCCGCGAGCGAAAGGGACGGCCCGCCCAGGAAAATAATAAGGACAACCAGCAGGACGGCGGCTCTGCGCATGGACACCTCGCTTCGGGCGCATTGTACCCCGGCCCTGCCGCCCCGGGCAAGCGGGCGCGGGTTTGACAGCGCCCGGGCGCTTTCCTATACTCGCCGTGATTTTGCGGGACGGAGGCAAAGGCCCGGCATGCGGTTCGTGAGCACCAGGGGGCACGGAGAGGCGGCGGACGCGCCGCGGGCGGTGCTGCGCGGCATCGCGCCGGACGGCGGGCTGTACGTGCCCGGCGCGCTGCCGGACCTCTCCGACGTGTACCGCCCCGGCATGCCCTACCCGGAGCTGGCCTTCCGGGTGTTCCGGGCGCTGCTGCCGGGGTTTTTGGAAGACGATTTGCTGGGCGCGGCGGAGGGCGCCTACGTTGGCCCGTTCTCCCGCCCGGAGGTGG
>DATHTQ010000447.1:0-3118 GCA_035463055.1 Candidatus Limnocylindria bacterium | reverse complement strand
ACCACCGCGCTTCCCGCCGCGGTGTCTACCCACGCGCCGCCGCTCCACCAGTCGGCGTGGGAGTAGCCGTCCAGTTTCGCGCCTTCGTCTCCCCCGTACGAATCATCGTAGCGGATGAGCGTCACGGCTTCGACGGTCTCGTCCATCGCCGCGTCCCGGATGTCCGTACTGCGTATGGCGAACAGCGAGGGGCCCATCCCGCCCCAGCCGCCGTCGCGGAACCGCCCCGCCGCCAGGTCGGCACCGCCCAGGCGCTCCCGCCAGGCGGACGGCACGGTGAAAAGGTAGTCGTTGGCGGCGTACACCAGGCCCTCGCCCCCGACCCGGCACACCGCCTCGGGCGGCGGAGCGGACAGGTCGCGGCTGCGCGCGCCGTGGGTGCCCCACGGGACCGGCTCCTCGAAGTGCGCGCCCCAGCAGAAGAACAGCGCGCCGTCCAGCACCTCCAGCCCGACCCGGGGAATCTCGAGGTCCCACCGATCGAACAGCCCCCCGCGGATGTCCGCGAAGGGCTGCAGCAGGCGGGCCTGCGGAAGGCTGTCCGCGTCGCGGGAGAGGGATGGGGCGGCGAGCGATACCTCCGCGACGCGCGTGTGCCAGTTGTGGCCGGCGAGGAACAGCGAGCCTCTTCCCCCGTCGCCCTGGGGGTCGAACGCCAGCGCCTCCCCACCCCAGGCGAACGCGTTCTCTTCTCTCTCCCCGTCCGGCGGAAGGCGGAACGCGCCAAGGTATCGCAGGCTGCCGGAGTCCAGCACGTCCGGGGGCGCAGGGCCCAGAAGGACGTCCTCCTCCCCCGCGCCAAAGGCAAGGCGCGGCATGAGAAAACAGGCGGCCGCAAGCGCAAAAAGCGCCGTTCGCATGGGATGCGGCGACGCTGGATACATGGCTTCCTCCGCGTGGCGGTCGGCTTTGCCGGCAGGGCGCCTTTCGTCGGACGGGGCGTTCTATGGGCTATCGTTCGTGCGGCGTCGGTTCGTCATGTACAATCCGAATCCTTCTTGTACAAGTATATGGCGGTTATTGGAGCATGTCAACCCGCACTGCCCTTACAGGTGCACGACCTCCAGCCCGGGGTTCGCCCGCGCCAGCAGTTCCGCGAGGGCCCTCCTGTGGCAATGCGCGGGGCTGGCCTCGGCGCACAGCAGGCACACGCGCGCGCCCCGCGGGAACATATCAAAGAAGCCGCGGTACTCCCCGCGGCGTTCCATCAGTTCCAAGTACCGCGCCTCATACTCGTCCGTGCCGAAACGCTTTTCCCGGTAGGCGTCCAGCAGTTCCGCCGAAGGCGCGAACTGGGGCAGGTGAATATATGCGCAGCCGTTGAGCGCGTCCAGGAAATAGGCCAGGTCCGGGGCCTTCGCGAAGCCCGAGAGCTGGGAGCGGTTGCGCAGCCGCACGTCCGCGACGGCGGTGACGCCGTGCTCCCGAAGCAGTCCGAAGAACTCCCTTGCCGTCTTCCCGTACGAACCGATGGTGTACAGCGTCATGCCTCCCCCATCCTCCCGCCCGGGATAAGCCTACGCATTCCGAATGGGCGCGGCGAGGTACACCCGGGAGCCGTCCGGGTCCAGGAAGCAGAGGTTCTTCATGCCCCACGGGCGGGCCTGCGGCGGGTCGGCCACCTCCACCCCGTGCGCCAGCAGCCGCTCATACTGCGCGTCCACGTCGTCCACGATGAACGCCAGGCACGCGTTCTGCCCCGCCCCGGTTCTGCCCGTCCCGTCGTTGTACACCGTCAGCGACGTGCCGCCGGACAGCACCGCCTGGTGCACCGGGTCGTCGCTCCCGCCGCCCACGCCCAGCAGCCACCGGTAGAAGCCCGCCAGGCGCACCACGTCGCCCGTCAGCAGGCACACCTCGCCCAATACCATGCCCGTCCCCCCAGCGCCGGGCGCGTCTGCGCCCGCAGCACTCACACCGTCAGCAGCGGCGCGCCGCCCTTGAGCAAATCCGTCAGCGGCTGGCCCCAGGGGATGACCTCCACCCCCAGCGCCTCCAGGTCCGCCCGCACGCCCAGCGCCATCGCGCACGACACGCACGCGCTGAACTTCACGCCCACGTTCATCAGCACGCGCATCTCGTCCTGAACCGCGGGATCACGCGCCGCCAGCCCCTGCGCGGCGCCCCATATGACGACGGTCACTCCGCCCCACCACCCGCGCAGCAGGCTGTTCCGCGCGTACATCATGACCATGTGCCGCGCGGTGGCCGCGTCGCCGGTGGTCCACAGGATGTGCAGGGTATCCCCGCGCGCCCCTGCCGTTCCCATTTCGTCCGTCATACGGCCTCCCCTTCCGGCGCGCGCCAGCCGTACTCCCGCTCCAGGCCCTCGAGCTCCTTCACGGGGCGCAGCCCGCCGCCGCGCCCGGGCCTGAGGATGCGCGCCGCCGAGGCGCAGCAGCCCAGCGCCAGCGCGTCCTCCAAATCGTATTCCCGCAGCGCGCCCAGCAGCACGCCCGCGGCGAACGCGTCGCCCGCGCCGGTCTTCCCGGCGATGGCGTCCGGCGGCAGGCGCAGCGACGGCTTGCGGCGAAACCTGCCCTGCCCGTCCACCGCGAACGCCCCCTCCGGCGCGTGCACGACCGCCCAGCGGTGTACGCCCATCGCCCGCAGCGCCCCGCACGCATCCTCCATATTGCCCCACAGCAGCCGCCCGCCCGCGTCCCGCAGGGGGACGCCGGTGGTCTTCTCCGCCTCCGTCTCGTTGAGCACGCAGAAGTCCGCGTGGCGCAGCGCCGGGGGCACCTTGGTCTTGTGCCGCTCCCCCTGCTCGCTGACCGCGTCCACGCTGGTCCAGATGCCCCGCTCCCGCGCCCCCGCCAGGACCCTCGCCAGCGCGGTGCCGTACTCCGCATCCGGCGCGTCCATCGCGTCCAGCAGCAGGATGTACCCCGCGTGCAGGATGCCGGGGCGCAGCGCGTCCAGCGGGACGTTTTCCGGCCCCAGCGCGGCGTTGGCGCCGCTGTAGGTGAAGAACGTGCGCTCCAGCCCATGCTGGCTCATCACGTCGGTGAACGACGTGCCGAGGGCCGGATGCCGCTTCAGGCGGCACGTTTCAACCTCCGCATTCCTGAGCAGGCCTTCCAGCCAGTCCCCCGGCTCGTCGTTCCCGACCAGG
>DATHTQ010000446.1:0-3861 GCA_035463055.1 Candidatus Limnocylindria bacterium | reverse complement strand
CGCCGCCAGCTCGGCGTTGGCCGACGCCCTGGCCACGGCCGCCTTTGTCATGGGCATGGGGAAGGGAGGGAGGCTGCTGGAGCAATACCCGGGAACGGAAGCGATCTTTGTGGACCGAAACCTGACGGCGTTCCCCACGCGGGGGCTGGCGGGCCGGTTCACGGCTGCGCAGGGCACCTTGTGCGCTGCGCCGGACTGACGGAGGCACAGGATGAAAGAGAAAGGGAGGCGCCGCAGGATGTGGTGGCTGTGGGTGGTCATTCCCCTGGGGGTCATCGTGGTGGGCATGGGGGCAGCGTTCCTGTGGGCCATGCCGGGCTGGAACGAGGCCCGCGGCCTGACGTTCGCGGACCTGGACTTCACAAAGATCAGCGACGGCACGTACGTGGGCGAATACGTCGGCACGAAGGACAGCCTGCGCAACTGCAAGGTGGAGGTCACCGTGGAAGGGGGCAGGGTGCAGGGCGTGAAGATCCTCGGCGGCGCGCTGTGCAACGCCGAGCAGAAAACGCTGGGCACCAGCGGCCTGACCATCGGGACGCTGTTCCAGCGGGTCATCGACGAACAGTCGCTGCAGGTGGACGTGGTCAGCGGCGCGAGCCTCACCTCCAAGGTGCACCTCAAGGCGATCGAGAACGCCCTGGCGTCGGCCGCGACACCGTAGCCGGGAAGGACACAAAGGAAGTCTGAGGGCCGGGCGTGAGATGACCCCGGCAGGCGTCGCCATGCGAGCAGATTGCGCCTGGGGCGCGGGTTGCGCTTCCCGGGCGTTATCCTGTATAAAGGACGGGCCGCGCGCGCCCGGCGGCCTTGATATGCCGGGCGTCGGGCGGCATCCGTATGCGCGGGGAGGGACGGCTGTGGGTTTGGCGGAACTGTTCCTGGTGGCGGTGGGCCTGTCGATGGACGCGTTCGCGGCGGCGGTGTGCAAGGGGCTGTCCATCGGGAAGGCGAAGGCCCGCCACGCGCTGACGGTCGGGCTGTACTTCGGCGCGTTCCAGGCCGCGATGCCGCTGCTCGGCTATTACGCCGGCACGCGGTTCGCGGGGTACATCGCGGGGCTGGACCACTGGGTCGCGTTCCTGCTGCTGGCCTTCATCGGAGGCAGGATGATTTACGAAAGCAGAAAGGAAAACTGCCCGGCCGGGTCGGACGCCGCGTCGCTCTCGCCCAGGGCCATGCTGCCCCTCGCCGTCGCCACGAGCATCGACGCGCTGGCGGTCGGCGTGTCCTTCGCCCTGGTCCAGAGCAGCATCGGCCCCGCGGCGCTGTTCATCGGCGTCACGACGCTGGCGCTGTCCATGCTGGGCGTAATGGTGGGCCGCGGCGCCGGGGAGAGGCTCAAGGGCAAGGCGGAGTTCGCCGGGGGCGCCGTGCTGGTGATCATCGGAATCAAGATACTGGCGGAGCATACGGGGCTGATATAGCGCAGCGTTTCGCGGCCTATTGTGATGTCCTAGAATTGGTTCATGCCCGGCGCCCGCACGGCTTCGAGGAAGTGTGCGGGCGCTTTCGCGAAGCGCAGCCCGTCGAAGGCGTCCGGGCGCATATGGGCCTGCAGGACAGGCATACACATAATGAAATCGTTGCGCCGGTGCCCAATGAGGGGATCGGTGAGCAGGGCGAACCCGAAATCCGAGTACAGCCCGACGGCGCGGTAGCTGGACGGCTGCGTGTGCAGGAACACGGGGTACCCCTCCGCCGGGACTTCGCGCAGGACGCGGGACAGCAGCCCCCGCCCGATGCCCATGCCCTCATACGGTTTCAGCACCTTGAACCAGTGGACCGTGGTGACGCGCCCGTACACCCTCCACGCGAAGCACGTGCCAACGGGCCTGTCGTCCGGGCCGCACGCGACCAGGCAGGTCCGCAGGAACGCAGTTTCCCCGCCGTATACCTCGGCGATCCAGCGCGCTATGTACGCGCGGTTCTCCCGCGACTCCGCCGCCTCGTCGAAATGCGCGGCCATCCACCATTCCACCTCACCCGGCCTGCACGCGCGGACGAAGTACCCCGGCGGCATTCCCCTCATCGCCGCGGGGTTGAGCCTCCCGCACATCATGAACAGGTTCGCGTCCGGGATGGGATGCTCCATCAGGCACCGCCTTTGCACATCGTTGGGACGCCGCGCGCCCGCCCGTTTCCCATGCTATATCCCGTTTCCGCGCCCCGTCAAACCCCGTTCCGCCACGCCGCGGGAACCCGGCAACATCCGCCCAACTTGTCGTGCGGCGCTTCGTATTGTACAATCGGACCCGTGCCGCCTTCGCGGCGGGGTCCTTTTTCATGGGCCCGCGCCGCCTGCCGCACGCCGGACGCCCCCGAACGAACACCGCGAAGGAGAATCCGATGCACGAAGCGCTGACCCGCATGTCCCTGCCCGAGAGGCTGCTGGCCGTCCTGGAGAACGCCCCGAACGTCGCCGTGCCCGAGACCCGAAGCGAGCTGCTGGACCTCGCGATGGGCGGGCAGGAGGAGGGCCTGTTCGAGGTGGCCTTCGAGGTGCCGGACCGCGGGCGCGTGGTCGAGGCCACGGTCGCCCGCTGCCGCAACGGCGTCGTGGTCAACTACCCGGACCCCTACATGCGCCGCCGGGAGCCGGACTGCATGGCCATCGCCGACGAGGGGGCGACCGACAAGCCGCGCTACCGCGACCTGTACGGCGCGGAGTTCGGGCCGCTGCGGGAGCGCACGTTCGGGTGGCTGGAGGGCGAGCGGCTCATCGCGCTGCCGTTCATGGCGGGCGGGCCGCAGTACGGCTACCCCGCGCTGCTGGTGGCGCCGGAGAACGCGGGCTTCTTCGCCGGCGGGCTGGCGGACCTGCAGGGGTTCATCCCCGCCAGCCAGGTGCCCCAGGGCTTCACGCCCCGCGCGGCCATTTTCCTCGCCCCCACGTTCCGGCACACGGACTTCGAGGGCAAGCAGATGGTGGTCCACAACCGCGGGGACGAGATGTACGAGATGTTCTCCTACAACCTCTACCCCGGCCCCAGCGCCAAGAAAGGCGTGTACGGCCTGCTCATTGAGATGGGCGAGCGCGAGGGCTGGGTGACCGCGCACGCCTCCGCCGTCAAGATGGTGACCCCGTACGACAACACGCTGGCCATCATGCACGAGGGCGCCAGCGGCGGCGGCAAGAGCGAGATGACCGAGGAGATCCACCGGGAGCTGGACGGGCGGATCCTGCTGTCGCGCAACATCGTCTCCGAGGAGCGCAACTACATCAAGCTGTCCGAGACCTGCGACCTGCACCCCGTCGCCGACGACATGGCGCTGTGCCACCCGCGCATCCAGAACGCGAGCCGCAAGCTGGTCGTCACCGACGCGGAGGGCGGCTGGTTCCTGCGCACCAACCAGATCAAGCGCTACGGCACCGACCCGCACCTGGAGAGCATGACCATCCACCCGCAGGAGCCGCTGATCTTCCTCAACTACGACACGGTGCCCGGGTCCACCTGCCTGCTGTGGGAGCACATCATGGACGCGCCCGGCAAGCCCTGCCCCAACCCCAGGGTCATCATGCCCCGGCGGTTCGTGCCCAGGGCGGTGCCGGACCCGGTGGAGATCGACATCCGCAGCTTCGGCTTCCGCACGCCCCCCTGCACGCGCGAGGCCCCCGGCTACGGCATCCTGGGCCTGTTCCACGTGCTGCCCCCCGCCCTGGCGTGGCTGTGGCGGCTGGTGGCCCCCCGCGGGTACAAGAACCCCAGCGTCACCGGCGGCGGCGACAGGATGAGCAGCGAGGGCGTCGGCTCCTACTGGCCGTTCGCGACCGGGCGGCGCATCGCCCAGGCCAACCTGCTGCTGGAGCAGATCCGCGCCACGCCCAACACGCGCTACATCCTCGTTCCCAACCAGCAC
>DATHTQ010000445.1:0-1971 GCA_035463055.1 Candidatus Limnocylindria bacterium | reverse complement strand
AGCCGAATTTCTTCGCCCCGCACTTCCCGCAGCCGTAGCACCCGGTATACCTGCCGCCGTATTCCTCGACGACCAGTCGCACGCCCTCGCGGAACACGCCCGAAAAATCCGCCGACGCGTGGAAGCGCAGCCGGACGCCGGGGACCCCGCGCTCCCCGCACCCGGGCCCTCCGTGCCCCTGCTCGTTTTCCTCGAGCTTGAGCAGCGTGCGGCGGGCCTTCGGGTTCCGGAAGTCGAGGCGGAAGTCCTTCGCCTTCGCGCGCGCGGGCCGGTAGCCCAGGGCGCAGGCGGCCTCCGCAAGTTCCCGCAGCAGCGGGCGGTGCGCCTCGCCCACGCGCGCGAGGAGTTCCTCTATTAGAACCGCATGCTTCCGGTCCATATTCCGCTCCTTTTCGCGGCAGTCCACCGCGCATGATACCTCGCGCGGCCCCGGTCTGGAAGCGGGCAATCTGCTATACTTGGGGCGTGCCCCGGGCCCCAACCTCCCCGGCGCCGGACCCGGCGCGGAAGGACGGAGAAATGGACCTCATCATCCGCAACGCAAGCGTGCTCACGATGGACCCGCGCGCCCCGCGCGCGCAAGCGGCGGCGGTCAATGGAGGCCGCGTCGCCGCGGTCGGTACGGATGCGGACATCCTGGCGCTGCGCACCGGAAACACGAAGGTCATAGACGCCGCCGGGAGGACCGTGCTGCCCGGCTTCCACGACAGCCACCTGCACCTGCTGGGCTACGCGATGATGAAGCGCCGCGCGGACCTGCGGGGCCTTTCGAGCCTGGAGGCGGTGCTGGGAAGGCTCCGGGAGCACCTCGCGGCGTTCCCCCCGGCGCCGGGGGAGTGGCTCCTGGCGTGGGGCTGGGACCAGACCCCCTACCCCGAGGGCCGGATGCCCACCCGGCACGACCTGGACCGCGTGTCCCCGGACCTCCCCATCCGCGCCGCGCGCAAGTGCGGCCACGTGTGCGCGCTCAACACCGCGGCGCTCAAGGCCGCCGGCATCTTCGACGACCCGCCGAGTTCGGATGGCGGGGTCGTGGAGCTGGACGGCGAAGGCGTGCCCACCGGCATCCTCAAGGAGAACGCGATGGACCTCGCCGAGCCCCCGCAAAAGACGCCTGACGCCCCGGCGCTGCGGCGCCTCATCGCGCTTGGGGCTGCGGACTTCGTGCGCGCGGGGCTGACGTCGGTGCAGAGCGACGACCTCAGCGCCTACGACGGCGACCCCGCCGTGCTGTTCGACGCCTATACGGGCCTGGACGCACAGGGCGGGCTGCCGCGTAGCGTGGGCGAGCAGATGCTGCTGCACGACCCGGACCGGCTCCGCGAGGTCATCGCGCAGGGATATGTGACGGGATGGGGGGGTGGCAGGTTCCATATCGGCCCGCTCAAGCTGCTGACGGACGGGTCGCTGGGCGGCAGGTCCGCGCGGCTGCGGGCGCCCTACGCCGACGACCCGTCCAACCGCGGCGTCGCGCTGCTGCCGGGGGAGCGCCTGCGGGAGCTCGCCCTCGCGGCTCACCGCGCCGGGATGCAGGTCGCCGCCCACGCCATCGGCGACGCCGCCATCGCGGAGGTGCTCGACGTGTTCCTTGAAATCCAGGCCGCGCACCCGCGCCCGGACCCGCGGCACCGCGTCGTCCACGCGTCCCTCGCCGCGCCGGACCTGCTGGAGCGGTTCGCGCAGGGGGGCGTCGCCGCCGACGTGCAGCCCGCCTTCGTCCCGGCGGACCGGCCGTTCCTGGAAAGCCGCCTGGGCGCGGAGCGCGCCGCGCACGCCTACCGCTTCCGGGACTTCCTCGACCTGGGCATCCATATCGCGGGCAGTTCGGACTGCCCGGTGGAGGACTTCCGCCCGCTTTCGGGCATCCACGCCGCCGTGAACCGCGCGGACGGTCCCGCCCAGCGGCTCACCCTGCACGAGGCACTCGCCCTGTACACCACGGGCGCGGCGTACAACGCGCGGGAGGAGCGC
>DATHTQ010000444.1:0-2216 GCA_035463055.1 Candidatus Limnocylindria bacterium | reverse complement strand
CCGCGCTGAAGGTGCACGTCGTGACGGCCCCGACCCACATCGCGGGGCTGCCGGTCGCGGTCAACCTGTGCTGCCACGTCGCGCGGCACGCGGAGGGGGAGCTATGACAAACAGCGAAGGACGCGAAAAGGAGCAGGCGATGGCGGTAAAGGAAGTGCGGCTCCCGCTGACCATGGAAACCCTGCGGGACCTGCGGGCCGGGGACCGGGTGCGGCTGACCGGGACGCTGCTCACCGGGCGGGACGCGGCGCACAAGCGCCTGGCGGCCCTCCTCGCCCAGGGCAAGGAGCTGCCGGTCAGCCTTCAGGGCGAGACCATCTACTACGTCGGCCCCGCGCCCGCGCGCCCGGGGCAGGCCGTCGGGTCCGCCGGGCCCACGAGCAGCTACCGCATGGACGCGTACACCCCGCCGCTGCTGGAGCTGGGGCTCATGGGCATGATCGGCAAGGGGCGCCTGGGGCCGCTCACGATGGAGGCGATGCGCAGGCACCCCTCCGTCTACTTCGGGGCGGTGGGCGGCACGGCGGTGCTGATTTCCAAGTCCGTGCTGAAAAGCGAGGTCGCCGCGTACCCGGACCTGGGCCCGGAGGCCATCTACCGGTTCACGGTCGAGGGGCTCCCCGCCGTGGTCGCCATCGACATGTACGGCGGCACCCTGTACGAGGAGGGGCCCAAACTATACAGGGAAACCCAAGTATGATAGGATAGCCCCATCAAGCACGGGGGTCACGGGATGCGGAGACGGTCAGCGGGCAGGACGGCGGCATATATGGCGGCCCTGCTGGCGCTGTTTTTCATCCTGCCCATCCCCCATGCGCGGGCGTCCGCCTATGACCCCGCCCGCCCCGACGTGCTGGTCAGCAACAACCTGCGCGCCGCCAGCGCCATCCTGGTATCCCAGGACACGGGCGAGGTGCTCTTCGAGCACAACGCCGACGAGATACGCCCCCCGGCGTCCACCACCAAGGTGATGACCGTCCTGCTGGCGCTGCGCCTGGGGAACCCGGACGACATGGTCACGGTGTCCCCCGCCGCGGTCGCCATCCCGGAGGACGCGTCCAGCATCGGCCTCAAGGCGGGCGAGCAGGTCCGCATGGCGGACCTCATCCGCGCCACGATGGTCGCCTCCGGCAACGACGGCGCCATCGCCATCGCCGAGCACATCAGCGGCACGGAGGCGGCGTTCGTCCAGCTCATGAACGAGGCCGCGCAGCGCTACGGCTGCACGCGGACCAACTTCGTCAACTCCCACGGCTACCACCAGGACTACCACCTGTCCACCGCGCGGGACCTGGCCGTCATCGCCCGCGAGGCGATGCGCGACCCGGAATTCCGCGAGATCGCCCTCCTGACCGCCTACACCCTCCCGCAGACCAACCTCTCCCCCGCGCGCAACCTGAGCAGCCAGGCGGCCAGCTTCCTGCGCAGCCGCGAGGACAACGCCTCCTACTACCAGTACGCGACCGGCATCAAGACCGGGCAGCACTCCCTCGCGGGGTACTGCTTCATCGGGTCCGCCGAGAAGCAGGGCGTCCGGCTCATCTCCGTCGTCCTTAAGAGCGGCAGCACGGCGCGCTTCACCGACACCCGCCGGCTCATGGAGTACGGGTTCGCCCAGTACCAGTCCACGAGCGTGACGGAGATCTACAACCAGCAGCCCAAGGTCGTCAACGTGTCCGGCTTCGCACTGGAAGACGCGGACATGGGCCGCCTGGAGCTCGCCATCCGCAAGTCCGACCCCGCGGCGGACGACGCGCTCGTCTCCTTCAAGGGCGACAGGCAGAACCAGGAGGACGTGTACCGGGCGCGCACGCAGTACTCCTTCACGCGCACCCTCGAGGCGCCCATCGAGGCGGGCGAGGTCCTGGGCACGATGGTCTACACCCCCGCGGCCTCCGGCGCAGGGCCCATCTACTACGACCTCATCGCGACGCGGGGCATCCTGCGGCGGCCCACCCTCGCCCCGACGGTGGACGAGATCCGCGCCTACACCGCCGCCGACCCCAACCCCTTCCCCCGCTTCACCGCGGAGTTCGCGGTCATCGCGCTGCTCCCGGTCATCGCCATCATCGTGCTGTCGCAGTTCATCTACAAGGCCCTCACGCGCGAGCGCAAGCCCAGGCTGCGCCACAAGCTCGAGTACCGGACGAGGTATTACCGATAAATAGCAGGAAGAATAAGAAATCGCCCGGCGCAGGCACGCGGCCGGGCGATTC
>DATHTQ010000443.1:0-2055 GCA_035463055.1 Candidatus Limnocylindria bacterium | reverse complement strand
CAAATGACAAATGCCATCTTTTCCATGCTTTGACAGGCCGTTCCCATATAGTTGCCTAATCAACCATTTCCGGGTATACTTCCCCCATGGATGAAGACATGGTTGTTGGCACCGCCCCGACGATGCAGGAATTCTGGCGGATGATGAAGGGCCTGACGGCGTCCGCCAGGCAGGCCATCAACGCGCGCCTGGAGGGCGTGGGCCTGTCCAGCGCGGCGGGCGACATCGTTTTTCACTTGATTCCCGAGGAAGGCGGCCTCTCGCAGGAGGAGCTCTGCCGGCGGCTGGGCGTGGGGAAGGCCGCGGTGTCGCGCACGGTGGACGCCCTGGTCAGCAAAGGATATACGCGCCGCGAGGCGCACCCCAAGGACGCGCGGGCGCACCTGGTCCTCCTCACCGATACGGGACGCGAGGCCGGCGCGCGCGTGGCCCAGGCGTACGGCGGCGTGTTCGGCACGCTCATGCGCGGCATATCCCCGGAGGAACTCGCGGGCATGGCGCGGCTGCTCGAGCGCATCCGCCGCAACCTCGCCGAAGGGCAGCCCGCCGAATGACGGGCGCGTTTTTCCGCGGGTTCGGGATCCTGCTCGCCTACCTGCTGCTCACCGCCGGCGGCGCGCTGCTGGTGCGGCGGCTGCACCCGCGCATGGACCGGGAGCTGTTCCGCAAGACCCTGCACGTCATCGTGCTGTTCGCGCTGCCGGTGTTTTTACTGGCGTTCCCGGACTGGCGGCTGTCCGCCGCGGCGGCGCTTGCCCTGGCCGCGCTCATCTACCCCGTGCTGGCCATCGGGGAGCGGTTCCGGGGATACGGCGAGCTGCTCATCCAGCGCAAGAACGGCGAGGTCCGGCGCAGCATGGTGCTGCTGTTCTCGACGTACACGGTCATCATCGCGCTGTGCTGGGGGTGGCTGGGCGACCGGATGCTCGCGATGGCGTGCGTCTACGCCTGGGGGTTCGGGGACGCGGCGGCGGCGCTGGTGGGCAAGCGCTTCGGGCGCAGCGCGCTGCACGGCCCCCTCATCGAGGGCCGCAAGAGCCTGGAGGGCACGGCGGCGATGTTCGCGGTGTCCTTCGTCTCGGTATTCGCAATCATGCTGGCCCGCGGCGGCCTGTCCGTCGGGCAGTGCCTCCTGGTAGCCGCGCTGGCGGCGGGGGCGAGCGCCGGGGCGGAACTGTACACGCCCGGGGGGTACGACACCGCCACCTGCCCCGCCGCCGCGGCGTCCGTCATCCTGCCGCTGGTGATTTTGTGGCAGGGGTTCCCGTCGTGAGCAGGGCGCCGGGAGGGCGCACGCTGCTCGCCTCGCTGCTGCTCAGCGCGCCGGGGCCCGTCGCGGTGGGCATCGGGGTGCTGCTGGGCCGCTCGTCCACGCAGCTCGCGGACTTCGTGCGCCGCACCGCGGAGCTCGCGGCCATCGCCGTGTCCTGGGCGGTATACCGCCGCGCGGGGCGCGACGGGATGGACCCTGCGCGCAAGGCCCGGCTGGAGCGGCGCGCTGCCCTGGGCGTGGGCCTGGCGATGTGCCTGGGCGGCGCGGCGATGGCGGCGCTCGCGTTCCTGCCCCGCCAGGGGGAGACGGGCAACGTCACCATCGGCCTCGTCATCGCCATTTTGGGCGTATTGACCAACGGGTGGTTCTGGCGCAGGTACGCGCGGCTGGACCGCGCGGGCCCGGACGCCATCCTCGCGGCGCAGGCCACGCTGTACCGCGCCAAGTTCGTCGTGGACCTGTTCGTGACCGCCGCGCTGCTGACGGTCGCGCTGCGGGCGGGCTCCCGCGCGGCGCTGCTCATGGACGCCGCGGGGTCGCTGACCGTCGCCATATACCTGCTGGTAAGCGGCGCGGGCGTGCTGCGCGGCGCGAGGCGCGGCGTCGCGGCGGCATAGCCGGGCCCAGCGAGCCCTTACAGGTGCGTGACCTCCAGCCCGGGGTTCGCCCGCGCCAGCAGGTCCGCGAGGGCCCTCCTGGGGCAATGCGCGGGGCTGGCCTCGGCGAACAGCAGGCACACGCGCGCGCCCCGCGGGAACATATCAAAGAAGCCGCGGTACTCC
>DATHTQ010000442.1:0-5423 GCA_035463055.1 Candidatus Limnocylindria bacterium | reverse complement strand
CCTCGTATCCGACGTAGCCCGGGGGCGCCCCGATGAGGCGCGACACGGAGAACTTCTCCATGTACTCGCTCATGTCGATGCGGATGAGCATCTTCTCGTCGTCGAACAGGTTTTCGGCCAGCGCCTTGGCCAGCTCCGTCTTGCCGACGCCGGTGGGGCCCAGGAACAGGAACGAGCCGATGGGCCGCGCCTCGTCCGAAATGCCCGCACGGGAGCGCAGGATGGCGTCGCTGACGAGCTGGATGGCCTCGTCCTGCCCAACGACACGTTTGTGCAGTGTGTCGGCGAGGTTGAGGAGCTTTTGGCGATCGCCCTCGAGCAGCTTGGTGACCGGGATGCCGGTCCAGCGCGCGACGATGCGGGCGATCTCGTCCGGGGTCACCCGGTCGCGCAGGAAGCTGGCCTTCTCCTTGCCCTCCTCACGCGACTCAAGGTCGCCCAGCTCGCGCTGCAGGCGGGGCAGGTCGCCGTACTTGAGCTGGGCGGCGGCGTTCAGGTCGTAGGCGCGCTCTGCCTGCTGGATGCGGGCGTTGACACGCTCGATCTCCTCGCGCAGCTTCTGGGTCTTTTCAATCCCGCTCTTCTCGTTCTCCCACTTGGCCTGCATGCCCGCGTAGTTCTCGCGCAGGCCCGCGAGCTCCTTCTGCAGGTCGGCAAGGCGCCCCCTGCTCATGCGGTCGGTTTCCTTGGAGAGCGCGGCCTCCTCGATTTCCAGCTGCATGATCTTGCGGCGGACCTCGTCGAGCTCCTGGGGCAGCGAGTCCATCTCCGTTCGGATCATCGCGCAGGCCTCGTCCACCAGGTCGATGGCCTTGTCGGGCAGGAAACGGTCGGAGATGTAGCGGTGTGACAGCGTGGCCGCCGCGATGAGCGCGCCGTCCTGGATCTTGACGCCGTGGAACACCTCGTAGCGCTCCTGCAGGCCGCGCAGGATGGAGATGGTGTCCTCCACCGTGGGCTCCTCGACCAAGACCGGCTGGAAGCGGCGCTCCAGCGCGGAGTCCTTCTCGATGTACCTGCGGTACTCGTTCAGCGTGGTCGCGCCGATGCAGTGCAGCTCGCCGCGGGCGAGCATGGGCTTGAGCAGGTTGCCCGCGTCCATCGCGCCTTCCGCCTTGCCCGCGCCCACGATGTTGTGCAGCTCGTCGATGAACATCAGGATACGGCCTTCGCTCTTCCTGATTTCCGCCAGCACGGCCTTGAGCCGCTCCTCGTACTCGCCGCGGAACTTGGCCCCGGCGATGAGCGCGCCCATGTCGAGCGAGAAGATGGTCCGCCCCTTGAGGCTGTCGGGGACGTCGCCCCGCACGATGCGCTGAGCGAGGCCTTCCGCGATGGCGGTCTTGCCGACGCCCGGCTCGCCGATGAGGACCGGGTTGTTCTTGGTCTTGCGGCTGAGGATGCGGATGACGTCCCTGATTTCAGCGTCGCGGCCGATGACGGGGTCCAGCTTCTCGCCGCGCGCCAGGGCGGTCAGGTCCGTGCCGTACTTCGTCAGCGCGTCGTAGTTGTCCTCCGGCGTGTCGCTTGTCGCGCGGGCTGCGCCGCGCACCGCGGAGAGCGCCTTGAGGAACGCGTCCTCGGTGACCGAAAGGCGCGTCAGCAGGGCCTTCACGCCGCGGTCAGGCGCGCGCAGTAGCCCCAGGAACAGGTGCTCCACGGAGATGTACTCGTCCTTCATGCGCTCGGCGGCCTGCGCGGCCTCCCGCAGGGCGCGGTCCGTCTCCTGGGAGACGTAGACCTTCCCCTCCTCGCGCACGGTGCCGTGCACGCGCGGCAGCCGCTCCACCATTTCCGTCGCGGCACGCGAAAGCGCCCCGGCGTCCCGCTCCATGCGGGTCAGCAGCTGGGGGACCAGGCCGCCTTCGTCCTCGGTGAGCGCGGCGAGCAGGTGCGGCTGCTCCAGCGTCTGGTTGGCGTATTCGCCCGCCAGCCCCTGCGCCCGCGAGATGGCCTCCATGCTCTTCTGCGTGTATTTCGTCTGGCTCATGCCATCCACCTCGTTTCATGAAGGCCAAATACTGACTTTCTTTGACCTTAGTTCCATTATACACCCCGCCTCCGCCCTGTCAACAAAATCATGATACCCCGCGCGCTTTTCCGGCCGCCTCGCCCACCACGCCATCCTTGCCAACGCGGTGGCGGGGGCGGTATACTGTGCGCGGAAAAACAAGGGGAGGTGCCAGCGTGACCCCGTTCATCAAGCGCCGGCTGCCGGCCATCATCGGGCTGATGCTGCTGGCGTTCGCCCTGTACCGCGTGGACACGCTCCTCGCGATCCTGCGCGCGCTCATGTCCATCCTCACGCCGTTCATCATCGGGCTGTTCCTGGCCCTGCTCATCAACCTGCCCCTGCGCTTCCTGGACGGGCTCCCGTTCGCGCACCCCAAACGGCCCGCCGCCGCGCGCGCGGTGCGTGCCCTGAACCTGACCATATCGGTGCTGCTGGTCGTCGCGGTCATCACGATCCTGCTGGTCGTCATCATCCCGGAGGTCGTGAACGCGGTGGAGCGGCTCATCGGCGTCATCCCGGGATTCGTCCAGGATCTGGAGCAGTGGCTCAGCGAGCGCAACAACAACATACGCGAGGCCCTGGGCCTGGTGGAGACCAGCGAGGACGAGGTGCGCGTGCTGTTCCAGGGCGCGTACGGCTTCCTGCTGGGCGGCTTGACCTACTCGTCGGGGGTGTTCATCTCCGCCGCGCAGTACCTGTTCAACACCGTCATCGGGCTCGTGTTCGCGATTTACCTTTTGTTCAGCAAGGAGAAGCTGCAGGGGCACCTGCGCAGGCTGTCCCTGGCCGTGTTCGCGCCCGCGCACGCGGCGACCCTCGCGACGGTCATGCGGATGCTGGTGAAGACCTACTCCAACTTCCTGGGCGGCCAGCTGCTGCAGGCGTCCATCTCCGCCGTCCTGACCATCGCGGCCCTGCTCATCGCTGGCTTCCCGTACGCGGTGCTCATCGGCCTCATCACGTTCCTCGCGGCGCTCATCCCGGTCTTCGGCCCCTATATCGCGGGCGTGCTGGGGGCGCTGCTGGTCATGACGGACGACCCATCCCGCGCTCCGATGTTCCTGCTCCTGTTCTTCATCGTCCAGCAGGTCGTGGGGTCGGTCGTCTACCCGCGCATCATGTCCGGAGCCATCGACATCCCGTCCATCTGGGTGCTGCTGGGCGTCACGCTGGGCGGCGGCATCATGGGCATCCCGGGCATGCTGCTGTTCGTGCCGCTGGTCGCGGTGGCCTACCACCTGACGGCGGCGTTCGTCCGCCGCAAGGAAGCCGCGGCGCTGGCCGAGGCGCAGGCCTCCCTTGATTGAATGCGCCGGCCTCACCAAGGGTTTCGGTGAGGCGCCCGTTCTGGAGGACCTGACGTTGAAAGTCGCGCCCGGCGAGGCGCTGGGGCTTGCCGGGCCTGCGGGCGCGGGCAAGTCGGTCGCGCTGCGCCTGTTCATGGGCCTCATGCGGCCCGACGCCGGCAGCGCCAGCATCGCGGGGCTGGACTGCTTCGCGCAGCGCAAGGCCGTGCATAAGCACGCCGCCTTCGCGCAGGCTGCTCCCGCACTGGATGCCCGGGCGCACGCGGAAGACTATATCGGCTTCGTCCGCCGCTATGCGGGCGGGTTCAGCGCGAAACGGGCCGCCGCTTTCGAGGAGCGCATGGGTTTCGCCGCCGTCGGACACATCCGGCGCATGGGGCCGGAGGACCGGAAGAAGCTGGGCCTGCTCGCGGCGTTCGCGCTGGAGCGGGACGCGCTGCTGCTGGACGAGCCGTTCACCTCGCTCTCCCCGATGGCGAGGGCGGCGCTGGCCGGGCTCGTCCGCGATGAGGCCGAGGGCGGCCGGGCGGTGCTTATGACCGCGCACGCGCTGGACGACGCGCGGCGCGCCTGCACCCACATCGGCATCATCCGAAAGGGCAAGCTCGTCGTCAGCCAGAGCGCCGAGGCCATGCGCCACGTGCGCCAGAAGGTGTACCACGTCACCTTTGCCTCGGCCAACGAGGCGGCGGGCTTCGCGCGCGAGTGGGAGGACGCGGTGGAGCTCATCGGCGCCCGCGCGCTGGTGGCGGTCCCCGCGAGCCCGCAGGCCTTCATCCGCACGCTGGCGCGCTACGAGGTCGTGGACCTGACCGGCGGACGCGAGGAAGGCGAGGAGGGGTTCCTGCGTTTTCACGGGGACGAGCTCACATGATCCCTTCCCTGTTCGCATATACCGCGCGCCTGCGGGCGAAAGCGATTGCCGGGTGGCTGGCGGCGGCCTTCGCCCTGGGCGCCCTGATGATATACCTGTTCACGCCGGGCCCGCTGGCCGGGCTTCAGGACCTGCGCGGCGCACTGCCGCAGGTCCTCGCGGCGCTCGGGTACATGGGCGGCGCATCGGCGGGCGTGCACGCGCTGGAGACGGTGTACGGCTTCCTGTTCCCACTCATGGTCATCCTGCACGCCGTGTCGTCCGGGGCGGACCTCTATGCGCGGCCCCTGGCCGACGGGAGGATGGCCGCGCTGCTGGCGGCCCCGCACTCCCGCGCGGGTGTCCTGGGCACCCTCATGCTTGAGCAGGCCGCGGAGGTTATCCTGCTTTGCGCGGCATGCCTCGCGGGACAGGCGCTCGCGGGCGCTGTATTTATTCAGGACGCGCAGCTGCCGGCGCTGGCGCGCCTCATGGCAGGGTTCTTCCCCGTGTGCCTTGCGTACGCGGCGTTCTCCGCGTTCTCCGCGCAGGCGGCGCGCACCCCGCGCGGGGCGCGGCGGCTGTCCCTGTGGGTCTCGCTGCTGACGCTCGCCTTCCTCATGATGTCCCGGTTCCAGGCGCTTTCCGCGCTGCGGTTCCTCACCCCGTTTTCGCTGCACCGCGGGCTCGCGCTCGCGTCCGGCATGGGCGGGTGGGCGGAAGCGCTGTCCGCGCTGCCGCTGGCACTCGCGCTGTACGCCGCATCCCTGCTCGTGTTCTCCCGCCGGGATTTGTGAAAGGAGCCGCCATGCGCCAGAAACTGACGCCGGACCCCTGGAAGATCGTCCAGGACTCCTTTTCGCGGGAGGACCAGCGCTTCTTCGAGAGCCTTACGTCGCTGGGCAACGGGGCGATGGGCCTGCGCGGCAGCTTCGAGGAGGATTATTCGGACGACACCCTGCGCGGCACCTACATAGGGGGCGTATGGTTCCCTGACCGCACCCGCGTGGGCTGGTGGAAGAACGGCTACCCGGAGTATTTCGGCAAGCAGATCAACGCGATGAACCTCATCGGCCTGCGCGTCTCGGTCAACGGGGAGACGCTGGACGCGGGCGTGATGGAGGTCAGCGGCTTCCGCCGCGAGCTGGACATGCGCGAAGGGGTCCTGCGGCGGGAGATGACCCTACGTACTTCCGCGGGCGGGGTGACCATCCGCGCGGAGCGGTTCGTGTCCATGGACATTACGTCG
>DATHTQ010000441.1:0-4242 GCA_035463055.1 Candidatus Limnocylindria bacterium | reverse complement strand
GGAGTCGCGCCCCGCGATGAACTGGATGTCGTCGATGAGCAGCACGTCCACGCCGCGGTACTTTTCCCGGAACTGCATGTTGCGGTTGGTCTGGATGGCGCTGACCAGCTCAATCGTGAACGTCTCGCTGGTCACGTACTCCAGCCGCGTCTCCGGCTTCTGCTTGAGGATGTAGTGGCCGATGGCGTGCATCAGGTGCGTCTTGCCCAGGCCCACGCCGCCGTAGATGAACAGCGGGTTGTAGGCGTCGGCGGGCGCCTCCGCCACGGCGAGGGACGCGGCGTGGGCGAAGCGGTTGCCGCTGCCCACGACGAACGAGTCGAACGTGTACCGGGCGTTGAGCTTGGGGATGGGCTTTCGCAGCGCCGCGGAGCCGTCCTGGTACTCCGCCGCCTGCTTGGGCGTCAGGATGGCCAGGCGCAGGTCGCGCCCGGAGGCCTTGTTGAGGGCGGAAGATATGAGCGCGGAATACCGCGGCACGACGAACTGGTGGTAGAAGTCGGTCTCGGCGCGCACGAAGTACTGCTCGCCGCTCATGTCCAGCGGCCGCAGCGCACGCTCGATCCAGGTCGAGTAGGTGACGTCGGACATCTCCGCGTGCATCAGTTGGCATGCCCGCTGCCAGATCGCTTGGTAGTCCAAATTGCTCTCCCGATGTTTTATGCAGAACGTATTCACGCCGGACACCGGCAGAACCCCTCCCGCCGGCTCACCCCGGAAGCGGTTGTGGATAAAGCGCGGTGGAAAACTCCC
Organism: Candidatus Limnocylindria bacterium; assembly: GCA_035463055.1. GTDB lineage: Bacteria > Bacillota > Clostridia > Christensenellales > Aristaeellaceae > UBA6115. Next base: position 3,489 of record DATHTQ010000441.1, on the reverse strand, counting down.
CGGCCCGTGATGAAGCAACAGGATATTACCACGGAAACGGGGTCTTATCAAACCTCGCCGCTTGTCGGGTCCGCTGCATGAACCCGGAACTGTTGATAACCCGGTCCCCATCCCTTGTGGTTGCTTGGGGGCAGGGGCGCAACCTTTGGGATTGGCGCCGCATATATATCCGCATAGCCTGCATATATTACAGGATTTCGCGCGTCCCGGCGCAAATATTAAGTTTTGATGCGGCCTGTGAACAGGCAAAATGCAAGGCGCCGCAACAGCGTATTGGACGCGCCGGGGGAATGCGCTATACTGGCGCGGAAAAAGACGCACCGGGAGGCAGACATGACCGCAGCGGAGGCGAGGCGCTTCACCAGGAAGGAGCGCAGCTGGATCCTGTACGACTGGGCAAACTCGGTATACGCCACCAACATCATGGCCGCCATCTTCCCAACGCTGTTCGTGTCCTTCGCGGGCGAGCGGGGTGACCTGTGGTGGGGCTACGCAACCAGCCTCGCGACGCTGCTGACCGCGGTCTCCGCGCCGTTCCTGGGCTCCCTGGCGGACTTCCGGGGCATGAAGAAGAAGCTGTTCACCGCCTTCATGCTGCTGGGGGTGCTGGCGACCGCGTCCATCGCGCTCACGGGCAACTGGCGCGTCATGCTCGTCGGCTACGTTCTGTCGCACCTGGGCTTCTCCGGCGCGAACCTCTTCTACGACAGCTTCCTCACCGACGTGACCACCAACGAGCGCATGGACAAGGTGTCCACCTGGGGGTTCGCGATGGGGTACATCGGCGGCAGCACGATCCCCTTCGTGATGTCCATCGCGATGCTGATGGTCCTGGGCTACTCCAACCCCATCGCGCAGAAGTTCTCCATCCTCATCACGTCCGCCTGGTGGCTCGTGTTCTCCGTCCCGTTCCTGAAAAACGTCGAGCAGGTGCACTTCATCGAGCGCCCCCAGCGGCTCACCCTCAGGGAAGTAGCCGGCAACACGGCGAGGACCGCGCGGGACATCGCGACGCACAGGGGCCTGCTGCTGTTCATCCTCGCGTACTTCTTCTACATAGACGGCGTGGGCACGGTCATCAGCATCTCCACAGCGTACGGCACCGCGCTGGGCCTGGGCGCCACCGGGATGATCCTGGCCCTGCTGGTCACGCAGATCGTCGCGATGCCCAGCTCCATCCTCTTCGGGAAGCTCGCGCGGCGCATCACGACGCGCAGGGCCCTGCTCATGGCCATCGCGGTGTACATGCTCATCTGCGTGGTCGGCTTCTACATGGGCTATTCGCTTGAGCCGCACCAGGACGCCTACCGTGAAGCCCTGGGCGCGCAAAAGGCCAAATCCGTGGAAAGCATCGCCGCGTATCCCTTCGAAAATCCCGCGGCGGCAGGGGCGTCGCTTGCCGCGTACGTGGAAGCCGGGGGCAACATGGTGCTGTCCGGCGATTTCGCCGACGGGCTCCTGCCGGAGCTGGACCTGCGCGGCCTGGGCCAGGCCGACGCCGCGCTGGCCATAGCGGCGCGTGACGACGTCAACGCCCAGCTTTCGGCGTTCACGGCGTCCCAGGCCGGCGTCATCGCGCGCTACCGCGAGGCCATCGCGTTCTCCACCCGGCTGTTCTGGGCGATGGCCATCATGGTCGGCACGATGCAGGGCGGCATCCAGGCCGTCAGCCGCAGCTATTTCGGCAAGCTGATCCCCAAGAAGAGGTCCAACGAGTTCTTCGGGTTCTTCGACATCTTCGGCAAGTTCGCGACCGTCATCGGGCCGCTGCTGTACGCGGTGGTCGGCGGGCTGACGGGCCGCTCGTCCTTCGGCGCGCTGTGCCTGGCGGCGCTGTTCCTCGCCGGGTTCGTCATCCTGCTGCTCGCCAGGCGCCCGCTGGAGCGGATGGAGCGCGAGGCCGCGCTGGCCGCGCAGGCGGCGGAATAGGATCAATTGACATGAAAAGCGCGCCATCAAGGCGCGCTTTTCATGTCAGGAATCCTGGCTTGGATTGCGGGAACCGGGGGGTATCGGGGGGCGCATGCCCCTTGATGCGAATCGTGTCGCCCGGCTTCGCCGGGCGCGCGGGGCGTTTTCGCCATGGCGAAAACATTCCGCAGCAATCCTCGCAATCAAAAAAGGCCCGGAGGCCTTTTTGAGGGTTACGCGGGGCTGAACTGGTCCTTGCCGGCGCCGCACATCGGGCACTCGAAGTCGGCAGGCAGGTCTTCCCACTTGGTGCCGGCGGCGATGCCGCTGTCCGGGTCGCCCTCCGCCTCGTCGTAAATCCAGCCGCAGATGTCGCAAATGTACTTCTTCATGTTATGCTCCTCTTCCTTTATACATCGGCCTTCCAAAGGCCGTGCAGGCTGCAGTACTCCCAGGCGGATTCCGGCGCGTCGCCGGGAACCAGCGCGAAGGAGGCCGACGGGGCTTCCCCGGGCTTGAGGCTCTGAACCTGGATGCCGCGGGCGGTCTTGAGGGCGACGAAGTCGATGCGGTGGTTCTCCTCCATCGGGTGGGCGACGGAGCCGACCTGCACGCGCAGGAAGTCCCCCTCGCGCGTGACCGCGGGGACGTGCTTCTCGCGGGAGGCGTCGGTGACGCCGGGAACCAGCTCCTGCATCTCCTCGCCGCAGCATACGACCGGGACCCCGGAATTGACCGCGTACATGACGACGTTCCCGCAGTGCCTGCACCGGAAAAACCTCATCGCAGCATCACCTCTTGCTTTTTCCCGCACCAATCATACCCACCGCGCGCCGGATATGTCAAGCACACGGAGCATTATCGGGATGAAACGCGCATGGGAGCGCGTTTCTTGACAAGCCAGGCCCCCAAACCTACAATCAGGACGATTTTTGACGGGGAGGTAGCCATTGCGCAGCCACGCGCGGCAACCACAGACGCCTTCCGGCGGAGCACGGCGCGCGGCCTTCCGGCCCGACGCGCCCATGTCCGATATCCCCGCGCCGCCGCACGACGCCTGGGACGCGTCCGCCCTTCCCCCGTGGCAGGGCGGCCCGGAGGCGGCCGACTGGTACGCCCGGCAGCAGGCCTACGCGAAGCGGCGGCCGCGCGCGGGACTTTACGCGCTGATTGGATTGGCCGCGCTGCTCGTCATCGCAGGCGCGCTGTTTGGCGTCACGCGCGCCTACGCGCCCTACCCCGCGTTCCTGGAGAAGGCCCGCGCGATGGCGCGCATGGGGTTCGCCCAGGGCGTCGTCGTGGACGGCGTGGACCTGGGCGGCGCGGGCATGGACGAGGCCGCGGCGCGCATGGCGTCGGGCGAAGGGTCGGCCGCGCCGCGCGTGGACGTGCTGCTGCAGGTGGACGACAGCGGTTTCCGGGTAACCGGCGCCGAGGTCCCCTTCGCGCGCAACACCCCGGCCCTGCTGGAGGAGGCGTGGTCCATCGGGCGCCACGGCTTCGCCTGGGGCATCGGCTCCGGGATGACCCCGTTCGAGATCCGCTGGCGGCACGCGCGCCAGACCCAGGCGCAGGGCG
>DATHTQ010000440.1:0-7376 GCA_035463055.1 Candidatus Limnocylindria bacterium | reverse complement strand
GGCGAGGCCCTGCTGGAGTACGAGCTCAGCGGCGCGCAGGGCAATCTCGTCTATGACGCCGCCCGCGCGCGGTCCGTGCGGACGCAGCCCGCCCCGGCACCTGGCTTCCCGTTCCTCCCCGAATTTATGGGAACGGCCATGTGCCCCATTGCCGCGGCGCTGCGAGACCTTCCCAAAAGGCTTGAAGCGCAAGGGCACGGCATGGCGGAGGAAGGCATGCGGATGGCGGACATCCTGCGCCGGGCCTTCTCGGAGGCGAGGGTATACCGTGCGTAAGGTGACGTTCTGCCTGCTCAGCGCCGCCCACGTCCACGCGGCGTCCTATATCCGGTGCCTGAAGCGCAACCCCATGGCGGAAGTCGTCGGCTTCTTTGACGAGGATGCGGGGCGCGCGCGGGCGTTCGCGGCGGCCGAGGGCATTGCGTCCTATCCTTCCGCGTCGCTGCTGCTCGAAACGCGGCCGGACGTCGCCATCGTCTGCTCCGAGAACACCCGCCACGCGCACTGGGTGGGGTTGGCGGCGCGGGCTGGGGTGGACGTGCTGTGCGAGAAGCCGCTGGGGACGGACCCGGGGGAGATGCGCGGCATGATCGATGCCTGCCGGACCGCGGGCGTGCGCCTGATGACCGCGATGTGCAACCGCTATCCGCATTCCTTCGCGGACGCGGTGCGGGCGGTCCGCTCGGGGCGCATCGGGGAGGTGGCCGCCGTGTTCGCGACGAACAAGGGCACGATGCCGGGGGGCTGGTTCACCGACCGGGAACTGTCCGGGGGCGGGTGCATCGTGGACCACACCGTACATGTCGCGGACCTGATGAACGTGTTCTTCGGCGCGGCGCCGGAGGAGGTCTATGCCCGGGCGGGCCATAACCTGTTCGGGCTGGACGTCGAGGACTGCGCCGTGGTGACGCTGCGCTACCCCGGCGGGGCGCTGGTGACCCTGGACGCGAGCTGGTCGCGCAGCGAGTTTTTCCCCTACGGGCGCGACCTGACGCTGCATTTCGTCGGTACGCGCGGAAGCGTTCGGGTGGACTATTTCGCCGAGAGCCACAGCCTGTACGCGAAGGGCAGGCGCGCGTGCGACTACTATGGCGAGGACAAGGACCAGATGATGATGGACGACCTGGTCGCTTGCCGCCTGGAGGGCCGGGAGTTCGGCATCACCGGGGAGGACGGCATGCGCTGCGCGCTGGTCGCCGAGGCGGCGTACCGGTCGCTGCGCGAGGGGGTCCCGGTGGCGCTTCGCACCTGAACTTGGAAGATAGGCCCGCGCGTGCGTCGCGCCGGGGGAGGGACGATGGGTAACGGGAAACTGAAGGTCGCCGTCATCAGCGGGGGGATGATCGCCAACGCGGCGCACATCCCCGCGTACCGCGCCCTGGGGGAGGGCGCGGAGGTAGTCGCGGTCTGCGACATCAACGCCCAGGCCGCGCAGGCCACGGCGCAGCGCTGGGGCATACCCGGCGTATACACCGATACGGCGGAAATGCTGGAAAAAGAGTCGCCCGACCTCGTCAGCGTCTGCACGTCCAACGCGTCGCACAAGCCGCTGACCATCCTGGCGCTGGAGCACGGGGCGAACGTGCTGTGCGAGAAGCCGCTCGCCGTCTCCTGGGCCGATGCGCGGGAGATGTTCGCGGCGGCGGACCGCGCGGGCAGGATGCTGTTCGCGTGCCAGAGCTCCCGCTTCAACCCGGAGCACCTGGATGCCTGGGACCTCGCCCAAAAGGGCTGGCTCGGGCAGGTGTATTTCGCGGAGGTGAGCCGGGTGCGCCGGCGCGGCGTGCCGTCCTGGGGCAACTTCCACAAGAAGGCCGCCAACGGCGGGGGCGCGCTGTGCGACATCGGCGTGCACGTGCTGGACACCGCGATATGGCTGATGGGCAACCCCAGGATGTCCGGGGTGTCCGGCGCGATGGGCAGCGTGCTGACGCGCAAGGGCGAGGGGCTCGTCACCAGTCTGGCGGAAGCGGGCGCGCCGCTGGGCAGCTTCGGCGGGCAAAGTGCCTTCGCGCCCCACGAGTTCGAGACCGAGGAGTTCGCCGCGGGCACGGTGCGCTTCGAGGGCGGCGCCATCCTCAACTTCAAGGTGGCCTGGGCGCTCAACCTGCCCAACAGCTCTTCCATCAGCATCGTGGGGGACAGGGCGGGCCTGTTGCTGCCGGAGTTCCGGCTCATCACGACGATGGACAGGTTCCAGGCGGACGTCGAGCCCCGCCGTTTCGCGGAGGAGCGCCCGTATGCCGACAAGCCTTTCAGCGGGCATTGGCGCCTCATCCGCAACGTGGCCGACGCGGTGCTGGGGCGCGCGGAGGCGCTCGTCAAGCCGGAGGAGACGCTGAACGTCACCGCGGTCATCGACGCGTTCTACCGCTCCGCGGCGCTGGGCCGGGAAGTCCGCTTCCCCGAGCTGGCGGGCTGAAGCGGGAAGATGCGGGGGAAGGCATGAAACTCAAGGCAGTCATCATCGGCGCGGCGCACATGCACGCGCTGGAGCTCTTCCGGCACGTGCAGGCCTGCCCGGACATGGAACTGGCCGGCGCCGCGGACACGGAGCCCGTGGAGCCGTCCGACCTCAGGAGCCAAAAGCCCTACAGCAGGCGATGGAACCTGGAGACGCTGCGCGAAGCCGGGGCGCTAATATTTGAAGATTGGCGGGGCATGCTCGAACAGGCCAAGCCAGACCTCGCGCTCGTCACCACCGAGAACGCCCTGCACCCGGAGGTCTTCCGGGCGTGCGCCGGGCACGCCGGGGCGGTCAGCATCGAGAAGCCCCTCGCCTGCAGCCTGGCGGATGCGCTGGACATCGCCCGCGTGTCGAGGGAATCCGGTGCCGAGGTGTTCGTCAATTGGCCCATCGCGTGGCGCCACTTCCTGTACCAGATGAAGGAGGTCCTGGACTCCGGCAGGATGGGTCCTCTCATCAAGGTGCGGCACATCGCAGGGCACACGGGCCCCCTGGGGGTACGCGCGGTGCACCGCGGCACGGGCGGCCTGCAGGCGGAGGAGATGACGCCGCAGGAGAAAGCGGACATGTGGTGGTACCGGCCGCAGGGAGGCGGCGGCGCGTACCTGGACATGTGCTGCTACGGCGCGATGGCCGGGGTGTGGTTCTCCGGCGGCCCCTGCCTGCAGGCGGCCGCGATGACGGGCAACTTCGCGCACCCCTTCGGCGGCGTCGAGGACAACGGCATGATGCTGCTGCGCTTCCGCGACAGCGTCGCCGTCGTGGAGGGCACGTGGACGACGCCCACCGCCGCCCTGCCGCCTGGTCCGGAGCTCTATTGCCGGGACGGGGTCATCGCCTGTGAAATGCGGGACGGCGCGGCCGCCGTGCGGCTGACTTACCTGGACGGGCGCGTCCAATACCTTGCGCCGCCGGAGCCGGACCCCGGCCAGGCCAGCCTTCCCGCCGCCTTCGCGGAGCACCGCCTTCGCGGGCGCCCCATGCCCTCGATTACGACGCTTGGGAACAACCTGCGCGTCATGGCGGTCCTGGACGCCGGGCTGGCGTCCGTACGAAGCGGGAAAAGCGAGCGGGTGGAAAGCGTGGAGGAGGCGGCAGGGTGGAAGGGCTGACGGCCGTCATCGCGGACGTCCAGCGCAGCAGCGTCCACGACGGCCCCGGGTTCCGGACGACCGTGTTCTTCAAGGGCTGCCAGCTGCGCTGCGCGTGGTGCCACAACCCGGAGACCATCGCGTTCGAGCCGGAGGAGATCCATTATCCCGAAAAGTGCATCGGCTGCGCGATGTGCACGCAAGGCTGCTTTTCGGGGGCGAGGGTCGTGTGCGGGCGGGTGATGACGGCCGCGGACGTGATGTACGAGGTGGCGCATGACCGGCCCTACTACGGCGCGGAAGGCGGCGTGACGCTCTCCGGCGGGGAGCCGCTGTGCCAGCCCGCGTTCGCCATGAGCCTGCTGGAGGCCTGCCGGGACGCCGGCATCGGCACGGCGATGGAGAGCAACATGGCCGCGCCCTGGGAAACCGCCGTGCCTGTGCTGCCGCTCCTGGACCTCCTGATGGCCGACCTGAAAACCTGGGATGAGGACACGCACCGCGCCTGGACCGGGGCGGGTAACCAGCGCATCAAGGACAACCTGCGCCGCGCCGCGCAGATGGGCGTCCCGCTGGTCCTGCGCACGCCGGTGGTCCCCGGGGTCAACGCGACTGCGGGGGAAATCGGGGCCATCGCCGCGTTCGCCGCGACGCTTCCGAACCTCCGGTACTACGAGCTGCTCAGCTACCATCCCTTGGGCCTGTCCAAGGCGAGGGCGGCGGGGGTGGGCGGGACAACCTTCGATATCCCGGGGCGCGGGCTGATGGAGGAACTGGCGGAAGCCGCGCTGGGCGCGTGCGCCGCCGTCAGGGTCAACGGCGTGGACGCCGGAAGGTTCCTGGGGAGGGGAGACAAGTGGGCGCGCTGACGTACCTGGACAGGATTTCCCACATGCGCAGGGTGAAGCTGGAGCACACCTTCGCCAAGCGCGCGCAGAAGGGATACACGGACGAGGACGATTACGGCAATATCCCCGTCCCGGAGGATTTCCATTACCAGCCCCAGGAAACGGACGGCCGCATCTTCGGCTACGACGCCCTATCCCGCGCGTTCGCGGGCCTGCTGGACGCGTATCCCGTCTACGTGGACCCCATGGAAGCGCTGTGCGGGCGCTGGAGCAAGCTGCTGACCTCCTACCGCCTGCAGGCGCGCTGGGACGAGCGGCGCTTCCCCTATGACGAGCTCAAGCCCCTGCAGGAGAAGTACAACATCACCAGCGGCCTGGACAACGAGGCGCACAGCACCCCGGACTTCCGCATCGGGCTGGAACTGGGCTTCGGCGGCATGCTGGCGAAACTCCGGCAGTACAGGGAAACAAACCCCTCCCGCCGGGAGTATTACGACGCCGAGGAGCGCGTGGTCCTCGCCATCCAGCGCTATATCTCGCGGCACGCCGCCCGCATCCGCGAGCTGCTTGAGGAGGACGCGCGGCCGGAAATCGCGCGGAACCTCCGCGAGATGCTGGCGGCCAACGAGCACATCATGGAAAACCCGCCGCGCACGTTCCTGGAGGCCTGCCAGTGGGTCGCGCACTACGCGTGCGTCTCGCGCGCCTACAACCGCGACGGCGCAGGGTTCCAACTGGACACGGTGCTGACGCCCTACTACGAGCGCGACGTCGCCGACGGGGTGCTGGACGACGACAAGGCCAGGTTCATCCTCGCCAACCTGCTGCTCATCGACACCCGCTATTACCAGCTGTCCGGCGTGGACGAGGAGGGCAGGGACCGGACGTGCCGGCTCTCCTGGCTCGTCCTGGAGGCGGCCCACTGGCTCGGCGGCACCGCGAACCTCACGGTGCGGGTCCATGATAACGTCTCTCGGGAATACCTGCGCGCGTCCGTGGCCTACCTCTTCCGCGACCGCTGCGCCTGGCCCAGGTTCTGCGGGGACGAGGCGCTGGTCAGGGGTTACATGCGCAACCCGGGCGTGGACCTCGCCGCCGCGCGGGGCCGCGTCGCGTCCGGCTGCAACTGGCTGTGCGTCCCCGGGCGCGAGTACTGCATGAACGACACGGTGAAGATCAACGTGGCGCGCGTGCTCGAAGCCGCCCTGGACGACATGAGGTCCGAGGATTCCCCGTCCACGGAAAGGCTCATGGAGCTCTTCCGCCTCCACCTGGACATCGCCGCGGATACCGCGGCGAAGGGCATCAACCTGCGCCTGGACCACGCGGAGGAGGTCCAGCCGGAGCTGATGCTCAACCTGATGACGCACGGCAGCATGGAGCGCGGACAGGACCTGTCGCGCTGCGCCGAATACTTTACCGTTGGCGTGGACGGCGCGGGGCTTGCGGTGGCGGCGGATTCCTTCGCCGCGCTGGAGCAGCGGGTGGAGCGCGAGGGGAGGCTCACCTGGGAACAGGTGTACGAGGCGCTGGAGAGCGACTACGCGGGCGTTCAGGGCGAACGCGTCCGGCTCATGCTCGCCTCCTCGGAGCGGTACTGCCTGGGCGGCGGGCTGGGCGACGCGTGGGCGCGGCGCATCACGGACGCCTTCGCGGAGGCGGTGCACACATGCCCCATGCCGGGCGGCCGGCAGATGGTGCCGGGGTGGTTCTCGTGGTCCCGGACCATCCAGTACGGCAAGCCGGTCGGCGCGACGCCCAACGGGCGGAAGGCGGGCACGCCCATTTCCCACGGGGCGAACCCGGTGCCGGGCTTCCGCAGGGACGGCGCCGTCACCGCGCAGGCGAGCGGCATCGCGGCCGTCCAGCCGGGGTACGGCAACGCGGCGCCGCTGCAGCTGGAGTTCGACCCCAGGCTCTCCGAGGAGGAAGGCGGCATCGACCGCGTCCTGCAGCTTATCCTTGAGCATTTCCGAATGGGGGGCACGCTGGTGAACGTGAACGTCCTGGACGCGAAGAGGCTGATGGACGCGCACAGGGACCCGGACTCCTTCCCGGACCTCGTCGTCCGCGTAACGGGGTTCACCGCCTACTTCATCTCGCTGTCCCCGGAGTTCCGGCAGCTCGTGGTGGACAGGTTCCTCAGCGGGTTTTAGCACTTGCCGGCAACATGGCGGCGGATGCGCTGGTTGGCCAGATTTGCGGGTTGCCTAGCGCCCCGGCTGCGGTACAATGGCAGCCGTATCCATAGAAAAAGGGCCGCCGAACGCTGAAGGGGAGTTTCCTTCGTGATTGAAGCAACCGGTCTGTCGAAGAGGTACGGGAAGAAGGAAGCGCTTCGAAACGTGAGCTTCCACGTCGCCGAGGGCGAGGTCGTGGGCCTGCTCGGGCTCAACGGCGCCGGCAAGTCCACGACGATGAACATCCTGACCGGGTACATCGGCGCGACCTCGGGGACCGTGCGCATCGCGGGCCTGGACGTCGTTGCGGAAGCGAGGGAAGCGCGCCGTATCGTCGGGTACCTGCCAGAGCAGCCCCCGCTGTACCCGGACATGACCGTGGAGGAGTACCTTCGCTTCGTCTGGCGGCTGTACCAGGGAGACCGCGGCGGGAGGCGCGCCGCCGTCGAGAAAGCGCTGGAGCGCACGTCCCTCACGCACGTGCGCGGGCGGCTGGTGCGCAACCTGTCCAAGGGCTACCGGCAGCGCGTGGGCATCGCCCAGGCCATCCTGCCGTCCCCCAGGGTGCTCATCCTCGACGAGCCCACCATCGGGCTGGACCCGTCGCAGATCCTTGAGGTACGCACGCTCGTGGGCGAGGTCGCCCGCGGCGCGACGGTCATCCTGTCCTCCCACATCCTGGGCGAGATCCAGGCAGTATGCTCCCGGGTGCTGGTGCTCAATGAGGGAAGGCTCATCGCCGACAACACACCGCAGGAGCTGGCGGGCCTGCTCCACGGAGGGCAGAGCG
>DATHTQ010000439.1:0-4492 GCA_035463055.1 Candidatus Limnocylindria bacterium | reverse complement strand
TCCTCCAGCACCATGACCCGGTACAGGCACCTGAGCCTGCCGTAGGCGTCGTCATGGTGGTGGTGGCCGAAGTACCACTTGTGGTATTGGTTTGGCAGGACGTTGTCCAGGACGTATCCCGGGTGGGCGCGGCTGCCGGGCGGCTCGCCGAAATGCTGGTAATAGGACGCGGGCGGCAGGCCGATGCGGAAGCCGAACCGCTCCTCGACGTGCCGCCTTGGACCGTCGTGGGTGACGACATAGTCCACCGGCGCGTGCCGGGCGAGGTTCGCCAACGCGCGTTCCGCATCCGCATGGGGGAGCAGTTCGTCCGCGAACGCGTTGCGCCCCGGGGTGCGCAGGAAGAAGTCGATGGACAGCCCGCCGGTGTAGAACCAGAAGCTGCGCCCACCGATATGCGCGACTTGGCCTGCAAGGGGCGCGAAGATGCCCCCGCCCAGGTCGTACCCCAAGGCGCCGAAGCGCCGGCGCAGGGGCTGGCGCTTGATCCACCCGTAGTTCTCGTGGTTGCCCAGGCAGACGACCTTCTTGGCAGGCAGCGCCTGCCACCAGGCGAGCGTCGCGTCCGTGTCATGGATCCAGGGGGCACCGAAATCGCCGCAGTGGATGACGGCGTCGCGCCGGCCCAGCCCAAGGGCGGGCCATGCGGAGCGCAGCTTGCCGAGGTCCTTTTCCCCGTGCGTGTCGCCGATAAACAGCAGCTTCATGCGCCCTCCTTCAGGCAGTGACAGGAAAATACCCGGGAACCTGGGTCCCGGGTATTGTTTACTATCATATGATGAGGGATGCCCGGGAACCCGGCCTATGCCTGCGCGGCCGCCTCCCGCTCGATGTGCGCCTCCGAGGCCTTCATGGCGTCCAGCGTGCGCTGCATGAGGTCGTCCAGTTCCCACCCGAGGCGCGCGGCGCCCTCGCGGATGACGTCCCGCGAGCACCCGGCGGCAAAGGACTTGTCCTTGAACTTCTTCTTCAGCGAACTTAATTCCATATCCTGCGCGGACTTCGACGGGCGCATCAGCGCTGCCGCGCCGATCAGGCCGGTCAGCTCGTCGGCGGCGAACAGGACCTTCTCCATCAGGTGCTCGGGCTCCGGCGCGCCTTCGCAGACCCCGTGGGCGTGGGAGGTCACGTTGTGGATGAAGCCCTCGTCGAATCCCGCCTCGCGCAGGATGCCCGGCGCTTCCTGGCAGTGGCGGTCGGGGTATTCCTCGAAGTCGATGTCGTGCAGCAGGCCGACCATCGCCCAGTGGTCCGCTTCATTCCCGAACCCGAGCTCGTTCGCGAAGTGCCGCAGGACCGCCTCGACGGTGATCGCGTGGCGGATGAGGAACGGGGTCCTGTTGTGCTTCTTCAGAAGCTGCAGCGCGTCTTCCCTGGTCATGCCTTCCTCCTTGCGTTGGGGAGAGCGTAGCCCCGGCCCGCCAGGCCTGTCAAGCCTGCGCCAATCCCGCCTTGACAAGCCGGGGGTTGGGCCTTATACATAGGTTCGGCAGAATTGCCGGCGAGGGGGTCCGAGTTGAAGCCGATGGCGGTGTTTGAGGGTGTGGTGATGCGGGGGAAGCGCCTCGGCAGCCGGATGGGCATACCCACTGCCAACATCCCGTATCCGCAGGGTTCCTGCATGCCTGAGGACGGGGTGTACGTCGCGGACATGGCGCTGCTGGACCAGGGTGAACGCATCGTGCAGGGGGTGCTCAACCAAGGGTACCACCCGACGGTGCCTGGTGGCGCGCCGGCGATCGAGGCCCACATCTTCGACTTCAACGAGGACATCTACGGCCAGCGCATCCGCGTGCGCTACCTCGCGTTCCTCAGGCCGGAGCTCACCTTCGAATCGAAGGAGGCGATGCTTGGCAAGATGCACGAGGACCTTGCCCTCGCCCGGAAGTGGTTCCGGGACCATCCTTCCTACCTCTCGGAGTAGCGCCGCAGCATCCGCTCCATCTGCTCCGCCTTGTCCCGGCCGCCCGTGCTGACGATTTCGACCTTGCCGGGCCCGGGCGACTGCGTCAGCAGGTTTTCCCCCTCCAGGCGGCGGATGAGCTGGCGCACGACGCCTGCGTTGCTGTCCATGAGGCGCGTCCCCCGCGGCAGATGGCTGCGTATCGCCTCCCGCAGGAACAGGTAATGCGTGCAGCCGAGCACGGCGGCGTCCACCTGCTGCCCGGAAAAGGGCGAGAGCAGGTTATCAAGGTATTCGTGAAGCCCCGGGCTGTCCAGTTCCTCGCGCTCCACGAACTCCATCAGGCCCGGGCACGGCAGCGGGACGGCCCGCTCCCCGTAGCGCGCGTGCAGCCGCCGGTAGGACTTGCTCGACAGCGTCAGCGGTGTCGCCATGACCAGGATGGCGCCCGTCCCGCCCGACTCCGCGGCGGGTTTCAGGGCCGGCTCCAGCGCGATGATGGGAAATACGTACTCATCCCGCAGCACGCTCGCCGCCACGCTGGACGCCGTGTTGCAGGCGATGACCAGCGCCTTGACGCCCATGCGGGCCAAGCCGCCGGCCGCGTTCCGCACCAGGCGGAGCACCTCGTCCGGCGCCTTCACGCCGTAGGGCGCGTTGGCGCTGTCGCCCAGGTACAGGAAATCCTCCCGCGGCAAGGCCTTCACGGCGTCCGCGAGAACGCTGATCCCCCCCAGTCCGCTGTCAAAGAAACCGATTGCCGGGCTTGCCATGACGTCCTCCGGGGCGATTATAGCACAGCCTTTTGTTTTTCCAACACGAGGGAGGCTGCCTTGGTCGTATCCATCCCGGGCTTCTCGCCGCGGCTGACCGCGGGCTCCGGCCAGTGCTTCCGATTTATCGAGCGCGCGCCGGGGGAATTCTCCCTTGCGGCCGGCGAACGCCGCCTCATACTGCGCGAGAAGGGCGGCGACCGGTTCGAGCTGTCCTGCGGCGAAGGGGAGTATGAGGCGTACTGGCGCGCCTACCTGGACGCGGACACGGACTACGACGCCTTCGACGCGCTGGTGCCGCACGACGGCAGCTTCCTGCGCCGTTCGGCGGACTTCGCCAGGGGGCTGCGCATCCTGCGCCAGGAGCCCTTTGAGACGCTGGTGTCGTTCATCATCTCCCAGCGCAAGAACCTGGGCGGCATCCGCACGTGCGTCGAGCGGCTGTGCGAGGCGTTCGGGCGGGAGACGGAGCCGGGCTTCTTCGCTTTTCCGACGCCGGCAACGCTGGCCTCGGCGTCCCGGGAAGAACTCCTCGCCTGCGGCCTGGGGTACCGCGCAGAGTACGTGCGCCGGAGCGCCGGGATGGTGGCCCGGGGGGACGTGGACCTTGAGGCCCTGCAGGACATGGGCGACGCGGAGGCGATGGAGCAGCTGCTGCGCCTGCCGGGCGTGGGCGTCAAGGTGGCCTCGTGCGTGCTGCTGTTCGCGTACCACCGCCTGGACGCGTTCCCGGTGGACGTCTGGATCGAGCGCGTGCTGCGGAGCGAGTACCCAAACGGGTTCCCGTTCGCCCTCTACCCGGGCGCCGCGGGGGTGCTGCAGCAGCAGATGTTCTGCTACGCGCGGCACCTGGACATCAAGGGCTGACAAGGGTTCCGGGGGCGCCGGCGCCGCGCCGGAATGCGCCCGCCTTGAAAGCGGCCACCACGGATAGTATAATGACCCTTACTCCACTTGGATGAAGGGGTTACATGGGCAAGCCGGGAATAGAGAAATTTCGGGGACAGCGGGTCCACATGGTGGGCGTCGGCGGGTCGAGCATGTCCGGGCTCGCGGAGATGCTGCGAGCCGACGGGTTTGACGTGTCCGGCTCCGACACCGCGGACGGGTACGCGATGGAAAGGCTGCGCGCCTTGGGCGTGGACGCCCGCGTGGGGCACCAGCCCGGCATGGTGGCGGGCGCGGGCCTGCTCGCGTATTCCGCGGCCATCTCCCCTGACGACCCGGAGCGCCTGGAGGCGCGGCGCCTGGGCATCCCCTCGCTGGAGCGCGCGGAGCTGCTGGGGGAGATGATGCGCGGATACCCGCAGAGCGTCTGCGTCTGCGGGACCCACGGCAAGACGACGACGACCGCGATGCTGGCGCAGGCGTACACCGAGATGGGGCTGGACCCCTCCGTCCACCTGGGCGGCACGCTGGACGCCATCGGCGGCGGCGTGCGGCAGGGGAATGGCGGCATCTTCATCGCCGAGGCGTGCGAGTTCAACCGCAGCTTCCTGCACATGCCGGTCACCGTGGCGCTGGTCCTCAACATCGAGGAGGACCACCTCGACTGCTACGGCGACATGGAGCACGTGGAGGAGGCGTACCTGCAGTTCCTCGAACTGCTGCCCGACGAGGGGATTGCCGTCGTCAACGGCGGCGACAGGCGTGTGCGGAACGTGGTTTCCCGGCTGGAGGGGAAGAACCGCCGCGTGCTGACGTTCGGGGATGGCGGGGCCTTCGACTACACATTCTCAGGCTTGCGGATGGACGCCATGAAGAACCCTGTCTTCACCGCACTCTTCCGGGGCGAGCCGATCGCAGGGGTGCGCCT
>DATHTQ010000438.1:0-1965 GCA_035463055.1 Candidatus Limnocylindria bacterium | reverse complement strand
TATCCGGCCGGCAATGGCCGCGCTGCCCCTTCGCGTGATCTCGGGGTACATTCCATGCGAATGGATTTGCCATCGTGCATAAGGAGGAAAGCGCCATGTCTGAACTTGAACGCGGCGACGGTGCATACCGGCTGGAAGACGGATACAGGATCGAGAAGGTCATCGGCGGCCTGAGCTACCCGACGTGCGTGGCGTTTGACGGGGAGGGGAACCTGTACTTCACCGAGGCGGGGTTCACCTACCCGTTCATCTACAAGGAGGCGCGCATCTACCGGCTTGCCCGGGACGGGGAAAAGGAGCAGGTCGCCGAGGGGTTCGAGGGGCCGCTCATCGGCCTGCAGTGGCACGACGGCGCGTTCCTCGCCACGCACCGGGGCACGCTGTCGCGCGTGGGGCTGGACGGCTCCCGCGCGGATTTGGTCTCGGGGATCCCCTCCTACGGCGACCACCACACCAACCACATCGCCATCCGGGACGGCGTCGTGTATTTCGGCCAGGGCACGGTGACCAACACCGGCGTCATCGGCGTGGACAACCTCGCGGTCTTCGGGTGGCTGGCCAAGCACCCCGAGGGGCACGACGTGCCGGCGCACGACGTGGTGCTCAGCGGCAAGAACTACGAGAGCGTCAATCCCCTGAACCCCCTGGAGAAGGTGGAGACCGGGCCCTTCCTGCCGCTGGGCACCAAAGCGACGGAGGGGCAGCGCATCCCGGGGGAGAGGATGGCCACCGGCGTGGTCTACCGCGTCAACCCGGACGGCTCGGACCTGCGGGCGTTCGCCTGGGGCCTGCGCAACCCCTACGGCCTGGCGGTGGAGCCGGCCACGGGGCGGCTGTTCGTGCTGGACCAGGGCGCGGACGCGCGCGGGTGCCGCCCCGCCGAGGCGCCCGACGCGCTGTACGAGGTGCATGAGGGCGCGTGGTACGGCTGGCCCGACTTCCTTGCCGGCAAGCCCATCACGGTGTACGGGGACGACCTGGGGTTCGTCCTGCGGGACCACCCCGTCCACGAGACCCCGCTGGCCGTGTTCGAGACCCACGCCAGCGCCGTGACGCTGGACTTCTCCCCCGGCGGCGCGTTCGGCTTCGAGGGCCAGGCGTTCGTCGCCCAGTACGGCACCGAGTCGCCGTTCACCACGGGCGGGAAGATGGTGACGGCGGGGCGCAGCGTGTCGCGCGTGGACATGGCGACGATGACGGAGTACCCGTTCTTCGAGAGCACGACCGTCGCGGGCATCGGGAAGGGCCCCAACCGCCCGGTCATGGCGAAGTTCGCGCCCGACGGCAGCGCGCTGTACGTGCTGGACCACGGGGTGCGGACCCTGCCGCTGAGCGGCGGGCTGTGGAAGATCACGAGGGAATAGCCCGGGCGGGGCGCCGGGGCATCCCGGCGTCCCGGCGGACGGACCGAGGCGGCCGATAGAATGAAAAGGTACCTGCTGCTCCTGCTGGGCATCGCGGGGCTGTTCCTCCTGCTGTACGCGCTGGCGCTGCTGCTGGACGTCCCGCTGCTGACGGACCCGGGGCCGCTCCTGGCCCGGGGCGGGTGGGGCGCGGCGTTGATAGGCGTGGGGCTCTTGCTGGCCGACGTCGCGCTGCCCGTGCCCGCGAGCCTCGTCATGGCCGCGCACGGCGCGCTGTTCGGCGTGCCGCTGGGGGCGGCGCTGTCGCTTGCCGGCCGCGCGGGCGGCTTCGCGCTGGGGTACTGGCTGGGGCGCAGGTCGGGGGGCCCGGCGCGGCGCTTCATGCGGGAGGGGGACCTCCTCAAGGCCAAGGCCTACCTGGACCGGTGGGGGTACACCGCCATCGTCGCCACGCGGCCCATCCCCATCCTCTCGGAGACCGCGTCGGTCGCCGCCGGGCTGTCCGGGCTGCCGTTTGTTCCGTCGCTGCTGGCGGCGTCCGCCGGGAGCATCCCCGAGGCGCTGCTGTACGCCCTCATGGGCGCGGCGGCGGGCGGGTTCG